>JAJYJD010000023.1:5969-22260 GCA_021789755.1 Bacteroidota bacterium | reverse complement strand
TTGCTTAAGAAGATGGTCAAGTCAGGGCTGAACTCACCGCTGACTACAAGCGCCGGACGGCTTTTCGATGCGGTTGCATCCATTTCCGGAATCCGGCATATCGTCAACTTTGAGGGTCAGGGTGCGATGGAGCTGGAGTTCGCCTCAGCGGGAGCGGACACGGAGGAACATTACGGCTTTGAAATCGTCGGGGACCGGAGACAGGAGATGCGAGACAGGAAGTACTTCGAGCCGAAGCTGGTTATAGATTGGGAGAAAATCATTAGAGGTGTTCTTGCCGATCTCTCGGACAACATACCGGTAGGTGTGGCTTCCGCGAAATTCCACAACACCCTTGCTGAGATTATCGTCGACGCAGCAAAGCATGTTGATGAAGAGAAGGTTGTTTTGACCGGAGGTTGTTTTCAGAACAAGTTCTTGACCGAGAGGACAGTGCGAAGGTTAACGAAGGAAGGATTCAAGGTGTACTGGCACCAGCGTGTACCGCCGAATGACGGCGGCATATCGCTTGGACAGGTGTTCGTTGCGTTGAAGAGAAGCAAGATGGAAGAAGTCGGGAGCAGGAAAATAGAAGCCGGAAGCAGGAAGAAAGTACTCAGACTGCCGAAGCACTAGGTCGGAAATTGTTTATTGTTAATCGAGCATTGATGATCGAAAAATGAAGTACATCGACGAATACAGGGACGCCGACGCTGCGAAGAAGTACGCGGAAATGATCCGCAGCATAACGACGCGCGAGTGGACGATGATGGAGATTTGCGGCGGCCAGACTCATGCAATAGTGAAATTCGGCATCGACCATCTCCTCCCGAAAGAAATTACTCTGGTACACGGGCCCGGCTGCCCGGTGTGCGTTACGCCTCTCGAGATGATCGATAAAGCTATCGTGATAGCCGGGCGAGAGGATGTCATTTTTACATCGTTCGGCGATATGCTGCGGGTTCCCGGCTCCGGCAAGGACCTTCTCACCGTCAAGTCGGAAGGTGGCGATGTCCGTACGGTCTATTCTCCGCTCGACGCCCTCAAGATTGCCGGGCGGAATCCGGGGAAGAAGGTCGTTTTCTTTGCTGTGGGCTTTGAGACAACCGCGCCTGCAAACGCAATGGCGGTTTGGCAGGCAAGAGAGCTTGGTGTGAAGAACTTCTCAATTCTGACTTCCCACGTCCTCGTCCCTCCGGCGATGGAGGCGATTCTGTCGTCGCCGTCAAACCTTGTTCAGGCATTTCTCGCTGCGGGACACGTTTGCACGGTCATGGGTTATGAAGACTATTTCCCGATCGCGAAGAAATATGAGTCCCCGATTGTCGTCACCGGATTCGAGCCCGTGGATATCCTCCAGGGAATCTACATGGCGGTGAAGCAGCTCGAAGAAGGAAGAGTCGATGTCGAGAACCAGTATTCTCGCGCCGTAAGGAAGGAAGGAAACCTCCCTGCTAAGAGACTTCTTTCGGAGGTGTTCGAGGTGATTGACAGAAAGTGGCGCGGTATCGGATTGATTCCGAATAGCGGTTGGGGACTGAAACCGGAGTTCGCCGAGCATGACGCTGAGAAGATCTTCGACGTCGCCTGGATTGAAACGCAGGAATCTCAAGTGTGTATAGCAGGACAAATCATGCAAGGTTTGCGGAAGCCGCATGAGTGCACGGAATTTGCAAAAGAGTGCAAGCCTGAGCATCCGCTCGGCGCACCGATGGTGTCATCGGAAGGAGCATGCGCAGCATATTACCAATATGGAAGATCGAGACTGGTTGGTTGATGGAAGCTATACCCAGGTCAAAAACCTCCAACTCACGAACACCAAGCTCCAAACAAGTTCCAACAGCTAAAGCAATGAATCGAATGCGCCAAGGGTTCCATTTGTCTTAAGTAATTGGAGTTTGGAGCTTCTTTGGAAATTGTATTCTGGAATTTGGAACTTCATGTGATCGAGTGATGCTGCGTATGCCAAGAAAGGATTATTTTCATGTTAGATAAACCTCCAACGAATGACTTAACGGGTGGTTTCGTCTGTCCCATTCCGAAGTCGGATTACACGAACATTCTTCTCGCTCATGGCAGCGGAGGAAAGCTCACTCACCAACTCATCGAGAAGATGTTTCTTCCTCAATTCAAGAACGACCTGCTTGAGCCGCTTCACGACGGCGCGGTATTTACCGCCGGTGGAAATAAGTACGCCTTCTCGACCGATTCGTACGTCGTCAATCCGATATTTTTCCCGGGCGGAAATATCGGTGAGCTTGCAGTGAACGGCACGGTGAATGACATTGCTATGTGTGGAGCACGACCGCTGTATCTCTCGGCCGCATTCATAATTGAAGAAGGACTGCCGATGGACGACCTCTGGAAGATTGTCCTCTCGATGCAGGAGGCTGCGAAGAGAGCGGGAGTCCTTCTCGTCACCGGTGACACTAAAGTCGTCGACCGGGGCAAGGGTGACAAGATATTCATAAACACTTCGGGTGTTGGACTGATCGATGATGGTGTAGATATCGGTCCGAAAAACATCCAGCCCGGCGACAAAATCATCATTAGCGGGGACATAGCCCTTCACGGTATCGCGATAATGTCGGTTCGGGAGGGATTGGAGTTCGAGACGGTGATAAAGAGCGACACGGTGCCGTTGAACGGACTGGTCGCAGAGATGTTGGAGGCCAGCCGGAACATACACGTTTTGCGCGACCCCACGCGGGGCGGCGTCGCGACGACTCTGAACGAGTTGGCAGAACAATCAGGTCTGGGAATCCTTATAAACGAAGAGGCTATCCCGATTCCAGACGCCGTAAAAGGTGCATGCGAGATTCTCGGTCTCGACCCGCTATACATTGCGAATGAAGGCAAGCTGCTCGCCTTCGTGTCTCCCCAGGACGCTGACAAGGTTCTCGACACGATGCGGAACCACCATTTAGGTAGAAATTCGGTAGTGATTGGTGAAGCGGTCGATCGGCATAAAGGCACCGTCGTGATGAACAGCAGGATCGGCGGTACACGGATAGTCGATATGCTGAGCGGCGATCAGCTGCCGAGGATCTGTTGAAGTTGATCTTATGACATTTAATGAATGAGTTGATTAACTTATCGTCAATATTTTTATCTGCGTCAAGGGCGCAACGAGAATACGTTGACCTAAACATGCGGAGGACATTTATGCTTCGTAGAATCTTTTTTGCCTCGTGCTTCTTTTTCCTTTTCGGGACCGGCTACAGCCAGGTACCTGATGTGACCGTCATATTACACCAAAACATGCTCAACGCATTTATGAGTCCTGTGGGTCAGGTCAGCGGTAAGGGTGATTACACCGTCGTGGGTGGCAAAGGGCAGTACACCTCGACGCTCAGCAATGCGAGGTTTGAATTGAAACCCGGTCAAGCTCAGTTTAACGCCGGCGCCAATGTGAAGGCCGAGTTCGAGATATACATCAGGATATTCGGCAATAAAGTGCACTTAGCCAGTGTGGACGCCGCGAATTTCCATCGCCCGGAGTTTGAATTTGCGGGCCCTAAACCCATTCAGGCGAGCGTTGACGTGAAACTTCCGGACGGCAGTGTGAAGACCATTTATATCCAACAGGTTTCCCGGGACCTGAAGCTTGAGGACCATCAGGGTGTCGTCAGCTCACGCCTTGCGTTCTCCGACCGTCCGCCTCAGGATACGGGTGAAAGCCGTTGAGGATCGTTGCGGTTTCGCGCAATAATTATTGAGACGTTTTTATCGACAATCCAAATGAACCTTTCTCCAACAAGTGAGGTGGGTACCATGAAACGAGTTATCCTCTCCATCCTGTTGATCCCGGCGACTTTGTTCGTCGCAGGATCCGCATTTGCGCAGCAGGCGAAAAGCCGGGATTTCTTGACGCAGGCAATAGATTCGAGCATTAACCCCGGCTCTGACTTCTTCAAGTTTGCAACCGGGACATGGATGAAGAACAATCCAATACCCCCGACTGAAAGGGCGTGGGGAATCGGTAACCTGGTACAGGAAGAAACATACCAGAGAATAAAAGAAATTCTCGTCGAATCGGAAGATACAAACGCGTCGAAGGGAAGCAACGAGCAGAAGATCGGCGATTTCTACTATTCCGGTATGGACTCCGCAGGAATTGATAGTCAGGGGATCGGGTCGCTTAAGCCGGAGTTGAGTGCAATCGAGTCGATAGAGACCAGGGCCGACCTCTTTGGCGTCACGGCGATGCTTCAGAGGGAAGGAGTGAACGTCATGTTCTTCCCTTACGTCGACCAGGATCAGATGAAGAGCGACGCATATGCCTTTTATATCTGGCAGGGCGGGCTCGGACTTCCGAACAGGGATTACTATTTCAGACAGGACGCGAGGACCGACAAGATAAGAAAAGAATACAAGAAACATGTCGCCAGGATGCTGGGACTCCTCGGTGAATCAGACCCCAATGCGGTCACCAACGCGGACGCGATCTATGGAATAGAACATTTTCTCGCCGATTCATCGCGCAAGCTCGAGGATTTGCGCGACCCGTACGCGAATTACAATAAGATATCGATTGCCGCGCTCAGTGATGAAGCCCCTTCGGTCGAATGGCGAACCATCTTTGAAGACGAAGGCGTGAAGAACGTGGGTTCAGTCATCATCGGTCAGCCCGAATTCTGCAAACAGCTGAGCGCTGCCGTCGACAGGTACACCTTGCAACAATGGAAAGAATACCTGAAGTGGCACCTTATCGACGCGTTCGCAAGCAGGCTGAGCAGTCCGTTCGAGAAGGAGAATTTTCATTTCAGAGGGACCATCATGTCGGGGATCCAGGAGCAGCGCCCCAGGTGGAAGCGCGTTCAGGACGCTACTGAAAGCGCGGTTGGGGAGCTCCTCGGACAGGTCTACGTGCAGAAATTCTATTCACCGAAAACCAAAGCGCGCTACGTCAACCTCGTCAATAATATGGTCGCCGCGTTCGCACAGCGGATTAAGAAGCTGGACTGGATGAGCGATTCGACAAAAGAGAAGGCACTTTACAAGCTCAGCAAACTCAGGAAGAAAGTAGGTTATCCCGACAAGTGGCGCGACTTCTCGAAATTGTCGGTTGACAGAGGCTCGTTCGTCAGGAACAGCATCAACGCCGATATCTTCTGGTTCGACCGCAGGATCAACAAACTCGGCAAACCCGTCGACAGGGAAGAATGGGATATGACTCCGCAAACTTACAACGCTTACTATAATCCTTCCAACAATGAAATCGTACTTCCAGCTGCAATATTCATAATTCCGGGCGTTCCGGATTCTCTTCTCGATGACGCTGTCGTTTATTCATACGCGGGCGCCTCGACAATCGGACACGAAATGACGCACGGTTTCGACGACCAGGGCCGACTGTACGATGCGAACGGAAATCTTTCAGATTGGTGGACCAAAGAGGATGCTGAGAGGTTCGCTCAAAAGACGAAGCTCATGGTCGAGCAGTTCGACAACTACGTGGTCCTCGACAGCATGCACATCAACGGCAAAGCGACGCTGGGAGAAAACATCGCGGACCTCGGTGGCCTCGTTATCGGCTACGACGCCTTCAAGAAAACCGAAGAGTACAGGGGAGGCAAAAAGATCGATGGGTTGACGCCTGCGCAGCGATTCTGGCTGGGTTATGCATATTCCTGGCTCGGTCATTCCCGTGACCAGGCGCTTGCCCAACAGGTAATGACAGACGTTCATTCACCGAACTTCCTGCGTGTCGACGGGCCGCTGAGCGACATACCCGCGTTCTATGAGGCATTCGGCATTCACGAAGGTGACCCGATGTGGCGGCCGGCAGATAAACGAGTGAGGATCTGGTGAGGGCGAAAAAACGAGAAGAACCGGCGCAGAACGCTTCGTTCAATCCGGAAGCGTCGAGATTATTCAAGCAATTCAAGAAGCCTCATGATGTGCAGTTGTTTCTTAACAGTATCAAGTATAAATCGGAATCAGGCACGATTTCTCCGGGAGAGGTGGTTCGGCGAAGGGAGGCAAACTGCTTTGAGGGAGCTTTGTTCGCGGCGGCCGCATTGAGACTCCTCGGCCACAGGCCGGTCATTGTCGACATGATCGCGGTAAACGACGATGACCACGTCATTGCCGTCTTCAGGCAAAACGGACTCTACGGAGCCGTCGCGAAGTCGAACACGACACTCCTGCGTTTTCGTGAGCCGGTCTATCGGACATTGAGAGAGCTTGTGATGTCATATTTCGACTTCTATTGCAACGTTCTCGGCCAGAAGACGCTGCGGAGCTATTCTAATCCGGTCGACCTGTCGAGATTTGACACTCGGAATTGGATGACAACTACGGGTAATCTTGATTACATCGGAGATTACCTCAACGTTGTCAAGCACCATGAAGTCTTGCCGGTGCGCTACAGGCGCGTATTGAGCCGTGTCGAGAACGATCTCATCGCTGTTTGTTTCAGCGGCTCGATCGATGAAGGGCTCTTCAAGCCACGCGGGCAATAGTCCGGGTTCGCAGAGAGGCACTCTGCGGGAGCGTGATGCCGGAAGACTGCAAGGCTATTTGCAATTCCGTTTCTGACCGGATATTTTTCTTGGGTGCATGGGCGGTGTTGGCGGTCAAATCCAAAGCGGGCCCAGCCCGAGTCGTGCCCGCTTCCGCTATCAACGAACATAAAATCCGCATTTGACATTAAACAGGAAAGGGCAGGGGGTATGAAACACTTTGTGGTGATTACAGCGGCATGTCTTGTCCTCACGCTTGCTTTTCGTGCTGCGGACGAGAAGGGAGTGCAGGTGCTGAAGCAGCTTGGAGTTTCTGGGGAAGACGCGAAGGATTACGTGTGGCTGGATTTCAGTCATACGATATTTTCTTATCCGCGTACCGAGCAGATCCTGGCACTCGCCAGGGGCGATCGACCGGCGATCGTCAGGCAAGTCGTAGAGTTCGCGAAAACGTATACTCAGGGCGAAGAATTCAGGAAACGTTACCAGACATTCCGCGAAGAAAAAAAACCGGAACCGCCCGAGCCGCCCAAATCGATGACCGAGCTGCGCAATGAACAAAAGGAGCAATTACAGAAGAGTCTCAAAGAGATTGACGACAACCTGAAGAACGCCACGCCCGAACAGAAGAAGCAGTACCAACCTGTAATGGACGGATTGCGGGAGAGCATTAAGTCCCTCGACGATCCCAACAATCCAATGTACAGCAGGGATGTTGAGAAAGGGTATCAACAGGCTTACGAAAGTCAACTCGAGACATTCAGAAAAGATTCACTCGAATGGGCGAAGGAGTGGACCGCGGATCCCAAACCGATGCTCGCCCGCGCGCTGGACAAATTCCTTGAGATATCTGCCGATGTCGACTTCAGCGCCTCAATCGTGAAAAACGAAAATGGTATTGCTACGTTTGCAAATTCCGATTATGAGAGCAAACCCTCCGAATGGAAGCTCTGTTACAGAGCGGGGAAGGAGACGGTGGAAGCTGCGCGCGCAGCGGCAAAAGAGTGGCTGAAGGAATTGAAACCGGCAAAGTGAAGCGATTACATAAGGATGACGCGAGCCGATCAGGACTTTTATCAGTGCCGGGCGATCGATTTCTGGAATACTGGTTATCCCTGCCGTCCCTTAAAATCTCAAGGTGAAAACGGTCTCCTCGCCGGGGCTCGAACTAACGGCGATGTTCCCCTTGTGTGCACGCATGATCTGGCGCGAAAGGCTCAACCCGATCCCGGAGCCTTCTTTGCGCGTCGTGAAGAAGGGAATGAATATTTTCTCCTGCAGTTCTTCCGGGATTCCTTGTCCGTTGTCCGCGACGTGTATCAGGATTCCTCCCCGGCTGTCCGTTTTTGCGGACAGACGAATTCGCGGCGTCGATGTCTCCGTCAGAGCGCCGATGGAATTCATGACGAGGTTTATGATAACCTGTTCTATCAGGTCGGGATCGGCAGTCAGTTCGAGGCCGGGCGGATTTGCGCTTGTTTTGAACTCTATGTTCCTCACCTGAAACCGATCATTGAATAATTTCCTGATTCTCGCGAAAAGATCGTCGATCCTGAACGTCTGGAAATTCGGGGTAGGTATTCGGGTGAGATTTCTGTAATCGTCAACGAAGTGCAATAGTCCCTGGCTCCTTCTGGAAATTGTATCAAGTGCACCTTTCACGTCGCCGAGCGATTCTTTATCGGCTCCGATCTTCACCTGTCCCATGCCTCTGGTGCCAGGTTCCACCATTTCTTCAGATCTCATGACGCCGTCGAGTAAAGAGCTGGCTGTCGATGATAAAGAGATCAGCGGTGTAACAGAATTCATTATCTCGTGTGTCAGGACTCTTATCAGGTTCTGCCACGCCTCCATTTCCCTCTCTTCCAGCTCATTTTGTATATTTGTCAACGAAATCAGCTTGTACTGGTTATCGCGCATCTTGAATTCAGTCGCGTATATCGAAAGCTGGAACAATTCATTGTCGTTAACGAATTTTACGAGGATGTTTTCGCCGCCCGCTATCTTTTGAAGCGTCCTGACGAGTGATTTGCTCATTCCTGCGAGATCGGAGATATTATCCACGTTGTTGACCTTCAGCAGCCTTTTCGCCGCGGCGTTTATAAGCTCGACCTTTCCATCCGCGGTGAAAACCATCAGTCCGATCCCGACATGCTGGATAACAATTTGCAGGTACCGGTAGTGCTCTTCCTTCTCAGACCGCGTTTTACGGAATTGTTCGATCACATCCGACAATGACCGGTTGAGGTCTTCAAACGAAGAGCCTTTTATGCTGGGTTGAAAGCTCTGCGTGAAGTCGGAGTATTTTATGGAATCGAAAAACCTTGCAATGTCCCTGTTGGTCTTCTGGACATAGTGGATCAGTGAATACATCTGGGCAATTATCAGGAGTCCGACGATGAAAGGGGTAGCGATGAAGTCCGTTTTTGTGATGAGGTAAATGAGAACGAAGACCGTCAGGCAGAGGACCACGGTCCGCGTGAAGACGGCAACGCTGAATCTTTTAAAAACCATTCTTCCAGGCTCCAAACGCCAGGTTCCAAGTTCCAAACAAAAAGAAAGCTCCAATGGCCAAGAACCGAGGTGACCTGCAAGATCTCCGATTTATGTTTTTGATTCTTGATCCCTGTCTGGAGCTTGGAAGTTGAAGAATGGAACTTACCCTAGAGTCCATATTTCTCCAATCTCCTGTACAACGATGCCCTGGTTATGCCGAGTTCTTTAGCCGCCCTTGTCAGATTTCCCTCGTGCTTGCTCACCGCCTTAATTATAAGAATCTTCTCAGCCTCTTCCAGATGATACGAGTTGAATGGGATGTTGTCGGGGGTTGCGTCCGAGGAAGAAAGATAGAATTCGCCCGGCTCGAGCATGGCGGAGTCACTGAGTATGACGACTCTTTCGATTGTGTGCTGCAGCTCTCTCACATTGCCCGGCCAGTGATACTTGACGAGTTTATTCATCGCCTCCTGAGTTACCTGCTTCATCGGTTTGCTGTATTTCCGGCAATACATCTTCAGGAAATGCTCTGCGAGAAGTGGAATGTCTTCGGTCCTGTTTCTGAGCGGGGGCAGCTCGACTTCTACGGTGTTGATACGGTATAACAGATCCTGCCTGAATCTTCTCTCTGACTTGAGGTCCTCTTTCGGCAGGTTCGTGGCGCTGATCAACCTGATGTCGATCGGTTTGGGAATGTTCGCACCGAGTCGCGTTACCTGCCTGTTTTGAAGCACGGCCAGTAATTTCATCTGGAGGTTGTTCGTGAGATTGCCGATCTCATCGAGGAAGAGAGTACCACCCGATGCAATCTCGAAGCGGCCGGCCTTATCCTCCTTTGCGTCGGTGAACGCGCCCTTCACGTGACCGAACAGCTCGCTCTCGAAAAGAGTCTCGCTGAGTGCTCCCACATCGACGCCGAGAAAAAGCTTCTCGCATCTTTTAGACTGTCTGTGGATTGCCCGGGCGACAAGTTCCTTCCCCGTTCCGTTCTCCCCGATTATCAGGACGTTCGCGTCGGTCGCCGCAACTTTCTGAACGGTGCTGAATACTCTGATCATCTCCTCTGAGGCGCCGACGATCTCCTGGAAGCGGCTGTCGAGATCGCTTGTGAGCTGCTTCTGTTTCAAGCGGAGTTCTTCTATCTCCTGTTTGGATTCGCTCAGTTTCATCGCGGATGAGATGGTCGCAAGCAGCTTCTCGTTCTGCCAGGGCTTCAGCACGAAATCTGTCGCACCCTCCTTGATGGCCTTGACCGCCATCTCGATGTTGCCGTACGCGGTAATCAGGATGACGACTGCGTGGGGGTCGATTTCGAGAATCTTCTTCAGCCACGAAAAACCTTCGGTGCCGCTCGTCGCGTCTCCGGAAAAGTTCATGTCGAGAAGTACGACGTCGTAATGTTCGTCTTTAAGTATCGAGCGTATCTGCGACGGATCTTTCTCGATGCGCACGATGGAGTAATGCTGCTTGAGAAGGAGCCGGGCGGAATAGAGGACATCCTCGTCGTCGTCGAATATAAGGAGTTTGCCGGATTTGGTCATTGCTCAATTATCAATAACCAATAAGCGATGAAAACAACTAATGAAGAACACCGGTTGATGCCGATGAATTAATAATTGTCTATTGAGCATTATGAATTGATTTGATCCTTGTTGTCTTTAGTATTGCAAATAATATTTTGCCTGGTTCGTCTGCATCCGTGTAAAAACTTTCGTGAACCTTTTCATCAAAGAACCCCGTTTTCCAAAGCAACGAAATCCAATATTTTGTTTCCAAACATTCTTTATATCCAATCGAGATCTTATTTGAGAAATCAGCTTTGGAAATGGCTCCATTTGCTTCAGAGATATTTGCCCCTATTGATGTGCCACATCTCAGCAATTGTTTAGAAAGCACAAATTCTCTTTCATTGGTTGTAGGATATTGATATGCCCCCACCATTCGAATAGCAAATTGGAAAGACTTATCCTGAATGACATTTTCTCTTTTTATGTTTGCCTTCTTTTTGCTATTGAATTCTTTTGATGATTGTTCATTGATATATGATAATTGACTGCCGTTCATTTCCGAACGATGCCGTCCGATTTCGAACACCTATAACTTCATGCCAAAACAGATAATAATCAAATTAGATTGAATTCGATGATCCAGGAAGCCAACAAACATCTTAATTTGAGGCATAGCAATTGCGCTTCTAGATCAATGAGGCATAATATGATGCCCGTTACAAAAGAATGAAATAAGAGGAACTCTTTGGACAGAATAATTGAAAAGAAACCGTTCTACAAGAGAACACGAAATTGGATATACGCGGCGGGCGTGCTGCTGTTCCTGGTTCTCATCATTCTTATACTGTCCGACGCCGGCTCGAAGTTGAATGTCGACGCCGACAAGATCACCATTTCGGCAGTTAAAGAGGGTGAGTTTCAGGAGTTCATACCGGTGAGCGGAACAGTCAGGCCGCGGACCACTTTTTATCTCGACGCGATACTGGGCGGCGTTGTGGAAAAGAGATATGTCGAGGAAGGGACGATGGTCCGGAAAGGCGAAAAGATTCTGAAGCTCTCGAACAGCAACGTCCAATTGAATGCGCTTCAACAGGAATCGTTCACATATCAGCAGATCAACGATGCGCGCAACACGAGACTGCAGATCGAGCAGAACAGCATAACCCTTCAGACATCACTCGTCGCAGCGAACTACGCTCTTGTCAACGCACAGGAAGTCTTTGACCGCGAGATGAAGATGTGGGAAAAGAAATTGATCTCCCGGCAGGAATATGAGCAGGCGCAGAACAACTACAATCAGGCAGTCGAACAACAGGAACTGGCCAGAAGGAATTTCGTCCAGGATTCCCTCCTCAAACAGAACCAGCTTACCCAGATAGCCGGCTCGATTGACAGGCTGCAGAAGAATCTCGAATTGATTCGCGAGAACATAGACAACCTTACGGTCAGGGCGCCTATAAGCGGGCAGCTTACTTCACTCAACGCCGAAACAGGGCAGTCAAAGTCGCCAGGCGACCAGATCGGCCAGGTGGACGCGCTTGACGGTTTCAAGGTAAGGGCGGACATAGACGAGTTTTATATCGCGCGAGTCGTGAAAGGCTTGCACGCGACCGCTGAAATTGACGGAAGCAATTATCGTCTGACGGTCACCAAAGTATTTCCCGAGGTGACTGGCGGAAAATTCCAGGTCGATATGGAATTCAACGGCACAGTTCCCAGCGGCATCCGAAGAGGACAGACTCTCCAGATCAGACTTCAATTAAGCGAGCGGACGACAGCGCTCCTCCTTCCACGCGGAGGTTTTTACCAGAAGACGGGCGGCCAATGGGTATTTGTACTCGATAAGTCCGGGGATGCCGCCGTCAAAAGGAATATCGGGCTCGGCCGACAGAACCCGGACTACTTCGAAGTTCTCAGCGGGCTTAAGCCGGGCGACAGGGTTGTTACTTCGTCATATGATAATTTCGGCGACGCCAATGAACTGGTTATTAAGCACTGAATAAAAAGTCGGTAAAGGAGAACACCAAATGACATTAGACGACATGGCAAATCCGGGAAAGAAAATATCAAGCCCGGCAGGGAACGGGAGCACAATGCTTCACACAGTGAATCTCAGGAAAATATATACGACCGAAGAGGTGGAAACGACCGCGCTGGACGGCGTGAATATCGAGATCAACGAGAAGGAATTTGTAGCTATCATGGGCCCTTCGGGATGCGGCAAATCGACGCTGCTGAACATATTCGGGCTTCTCGATAATCCGAGCGGGGGGGAATACCACTTTCTGAATGAGGAAGTTTCAAAATATACCGAAAGACAGCGGGCGAAGATGAGAAAGGCGAATATTGGCTTCGTCTTCCAGAGCTTCAACCTGATCGACGAGCTGACGGTATTCGAAAATGTCGAGCTGCCGCTTCTTTATTTGGGCGTCTCGCCCGCGGAAAGGAAAAAGACCGTCGAGGAAGTGCTGGAGCGAATGCAGATAATGCACAGGAAGGACCATTTTCCTCAACAGCTTTCAGGCGGTCAGCAGCAGCGCGTCGCGGTCAGCAGGGCAGTCGTCGCCAAACCCGCGCTTATTCTTGCCGACGAACCGACCGGTAACCTCGATTCCGCGAACGGGGAAGAAGTAATGAACATCCTGACGCAGCTTAACGAAGCAGGGACAACAATCGTGATGGTCACGCACTCTCCGCACGATTCCGAGTTCGCCCACCGCACCATACACCTCTTCGACGGACATGTCGTGACGGAAAACTACAAGGAGAAGTTTCACGTGTGAGCGCATAGAGCATAGTGCAAAGCGCGAGGTTCGGGAGTCAGGAAAAGGGGAAAGGAGACAGGAGAAGGGAAATGTGAAATGAAAACGAATCAAGTTAAAAAGTCAGGAGGGCTGCAATGGGCAAGATCGAAAAGTTCGAAGACTTGAAGGTGTGGAAGGATTCAGTGAGCTTAGCCACCGAGATATACAGGCAGTTCAAAACTTTGCACGATTTCGGATACCGGGATCAAATTCAGAGGGCCGCCGTCTCAGTTCCGTCCAATATAGCCGAAGGGTACGAAAGGCAATCCAACAAAGAGTTTATACGGTTTCTTTATATTGCAAAAGGCTCTTGCGGCGAATTAAGGACACAAGTTTATCCGGGAATTGAATTGGAATATCTAGATAAGGAAAAAGGTAAGTCGCTGCTTGAGCAGACAAGAGAAATATCAGCGATGCTGTACGGTCTGATACAAACCAGAAAGAGAAACTTCTAAGAACAAGGAGAAAGGGGCGGGAGACAGGAGAAAGGGTGTCAAAGCACCAGAGAGAAGTGCACTGGTAACGACTCGTGATGTCGTTGTGTGTGGTTCCTGTCTCCTGTTTCCATTCTCCTTTTAAAGAAGAGGAAGAAATGATACGACTCAGCGGTATTGAGAAATATTACGAAAACCGGGTCGTCAAGACCTACGTCCTGCGAAACATCAACTTCGAAGTGAAGGAAGGCGAATTTATCTCCGTCATGGGGCCGTCGGGTTCAGGCAAGACAACTCTTCTCAATATCATCG
This sequence comes from Bacteroidota bacterium, assembly GCA_021789755.1. Taxonomy (GTDB): domain Bacteria; phylum Bacteroidota; class Ignavibacteria; order Kryptoniales; family JAKASW01; genus JAKASW01. The sequence goes on along the minus strand of JAJYJD010000023.1, from coordinate 8,260 downwards.
GCATGCTGGATGCTCCTTCGAACGGCGAATATTATTTCGCGGATGAGCCAGTCCACAAGATGAACGAGAAGAGGCTGACGGAGCTTCACAAGACTTACATCGGATTCGTTTTCCAGAGTTACCATCTGATTGACGAGCTGACAGTTTACGAAAATCTCGAGACTCCGCTGCTGTATCAGAAAGTCAACGGAAACGAGAGGAAAGGAAGGGTCGCGGAGATTCTCGACAGGTTTAACATCGTTGCTAAGAAGGACCTGTTCCCCAACCAGCTCTCCGGCGGTCAGCAACAGCTCGTGGCGATAGCGAGGGCAGTGATCGCCGAACCGAAGCTGATATTAGCGGACGAACCGACGGGCAATCTTCATTCTGAACAGGGAAAGGAAATCATGGATCTCCTGAAGGAATTGAACAGGCAGGGCACGACGATAATACAGGTAACGCACTCGGAAACGAACGCGGCGTATGGAAATAGAATTGTCAGGCTTAAAGATGGGTGGATAGAGAAATGACAGGAGAACGGACCGCGGAACAAGAAACACGAATTGCATTCGCCGTTCTCCGTGGTCCGTGCTCCATTATAGAAAGGGCTAAGGTATGCTAAAGAATTACCTGCAAGTCGCGCTGAGGAATCTAAGGAACTCGAAATCATACTCGGTAATAAACGTTGTCGGCCTTGCCGTGGGCATTGCCTGCTTTATAATGATAACACTATTCGTCAGAGACGAACTGAGCTACGACAGGTATAACAAAAATGCCGATCAGATCTACAGGCCGGCTTTCACCGCGACTTTCAACGGCCGTGAAATCAGGTCCGCCATGAGTCCAGCTCCAATGGGAGCGGCGATCTCGCACGACCTGCCGGAAGTGGCCGCTTATGCCAGGATGCATTACGAAGGTTCATGCGTGATCAGGTATCAGAATAAAACATTTGTTGAGCAGAAATTCCTTTGGGCGGACTCGAGTCTGTTCGACGTATTTACATTGCAGTTCGTCTCTGGCGATCCGAAGACCGCCCTGACTCAACCGAACACGGTTGTGATTACCGAATCGACCGCGCGCAAGTATTTCGGAGATGAAAATCCGCTTGGCAAAATCATTAATAGAGACAAAAACGCCGATTACATGGTCACGGGAGTGATAAAGGAAGTTCCCCCGAACTCGCACTTTCATCCCGACTTCATCGGTTCACTTACCACTCTTCAAGATAGCCGAGATCCTAACTGGCTGAGCAACAACTATTTCACATATTTTCTTTTGAAGAAAGGGACTAATCCAGAGGAGTTTGAACGCAAATTAAATAAAGAGCTGGTCGCCCATGCTGGGCCGCAGTTGAGGGAGGTTACAGGCGTATCGTTAGAACAGTTCCTGGCAGCCGGCAACAAAGTCGGATTTGTGCTTCAGCCGCTCACGTCGATTCATCTCAACTCGCATCTGCAGTATGAACTGGAACAGAACGGAAACATCTCAACTGTCTATATCTTCTCTGCAACCGCGATTGCGATTCTGTTAATCGCTTGCATCAACTTCGTCAACCTTGCGACAGCACGATCCGAGAGACGGGCGAAGGAAGTTGGAATTAGAAAGGCACTCGGATCGCCTCGGTCGCATCTCGTCTGGCAGTTCATGGCTGAATCAATTCTAATGAGCGGCGCAGCTGTTATCCTCGCTGTTGGTATCGTGGAGCTTCTGCTTCCTCTTTTCAATGGCACTGCAGATAAAAAGTTGAGTCTCAATCTTCTGAGTGATCCATGGTCGATTCCGCTTCTTGCCGGATTCGCAATTGTTGTCGGAGTTATAGCAGGGACATATCCCGCGCTCTACCTATCGTCTTTCCGTCCGGTCGAAGTGCTGAAGTCGGAAACAAGAAGGGGAGGAAGAGAATCGTTCTTGAGGAACGGACTCGTTGTCTTTCAATTCGCGGTTTCGATCGCGCTGTTCATCGGTACTCTGGTGATTTATAATCAATTGAAGTACGTGCAGACGAGGGACCTGGGATTCGACAAAGAGGAATGTGTGGTGATCTCAAGGACGGAAGACCTTTCAAGTCGCATACAATCTTTCGAGCACGAATTAAGGGAGAATAGAGATATCGCAAGTGTCTCCAATTCAAGCGCCGTTCCGGGACGCCAGTGGGGAGATAGCGGATTCTGGCTCGAAGGAACAGGCGCTGATAGGCTCGTTGACCTGGAGACGATGTCGTCCGATTTAAATTTTGCAAAAACATACAGGCTGCAGATGGCAAGTGGAAGGTTTTTTTCAAAGGAACATCCTTCCGATACAGCGGCGGTTGT
>JAJYJD010000023.1:2851-5959 GCA_021789755.1 Bacteroidota bacterium | reverse complement strand
CGTTAACGAGGAAGTCGCAAGATTATTTGGCGTGAAAGAGATCGTCGGTAAATATCTCGTGTTACCGTTGGGCAACGCCGGCAATACCAGGGCGGAAACGAGAAGACTGAAGGTGGTGGGGGTCGTGAAAGATTTTAATTATCACTCACTTCATGAATCTATCCGCCCACTTGTTATCGGCCTCATGCCGGACACGAGCGCTGGTTCGTTTGTCACCCTCCGCCTTGCGCCGGGAAATCATCTGAACACAATATCGTTCGTTGAACAGGTCTGGAAAAAGTATGCCGGGAATGAGGAATTCAACTTCAATTTCCTCGACAACAGCCTGCAGGAACTCTATACCGCGGATCAAAGGACCAGCAAGATCGCCGGCGCATTTTCAATTCTCGCAATCTTCATCGCGAGTCTTGGATTGTTGGGACTTGCTGCTTTCATAACTGAACAGAGAACAAAAGAAATCGGCATCCGCAAAGTTCTCGGCGCTTCCGTCCCGGAAGTTGTTGCTCTCTTGTCAGGACAATTTGCAAAGTGGGTCGTGGTCGCGAATGTGATCGCGTGGCCTTTGGCTTACTTCATTATGCACAAGTGGCTGCAGAACTTCGCGTACAGAATGGACATTAGCTTGTGGCTTTTCATTGCATCAGGTGCCGCGGCATTGGTAATCGCGTTGCTGACTGTGAGCGCACATGCGATCAGAGCGGCGACTGCAAACCCGGTTGAGGCGCTACGCTACGAGTAGCGCCGAAATGCCGCCCCTGGCGGCATCGAGTCTTTACGATATGAGTAATATCGAGGTGCTGAGATCCCGCCTCTGGCGGATGGAGAGCCTGCGCTATGAATAACCCGGGGAAAGAGAAAGGAAGCAGGAGAAAGGACGAAGCACAAAGGACGCGGATTGTACTGTTTCCAGTCTTCTGCCTCCTTTCCGCCTTCTCCTGATAGTCAAAGGAATACGCTATGCTGAAAAACTATTTCAAGATCGCTTTCCGAAACATCCTTCGGAACAAAGTCTATTCTTTCATAAACATTGCAGGCCTCGCCATAGGAATGGCGGCGTGCATACTGATCTTGCTTTGGGTGACGAACGAGTTGAGTTACAACAAGTTCAACAGGAATCTCGACGGGATTTTTCTTGTCCCGCAAACTCAATATTACCAGACGATAGGCGACTTCACAGTGGAGCCCACGCCATTCCCGCTGGCAAAGGCACTCAAAGAGGAATATCCTGAAGTTGAATATTCGACCCGGTATGAGCATTACTTCGGCAAGCAGGTTCTTGGACGTGACGATAAGTTCTTCAATGAGCAAATCAATTTTGCGGATTCGTCCTTCTTCAAGATTTTTAGTTTTCAATTTTTAGAAGGCGACCCAAACACGGCCTTGAAAGATCCTAATTCAATCGTGCTGACGAGCGAAACCGCGATAAAATTCTTCGGCGACGGGAATCCAGTCGGCAGGGAAGTGACCATGAATGGAAAGGTGGAACTGAAAGTCTCTGCCGTCATCAAAGACGTCCCGAAGAATTCGGATTTGCAATTCGACGGGATTGTGCCGGTGGGCGCGTTCCTGAAAGAGTACGGATTTGACGGTACGTTGTGGAACAACAACTCGATAACCACCTATTTACTTCTTCGGAATCCAAATCAAGCAGGAGAACTGTCGCAAAAGATATCCGGATTTCTCATGAAAAGAGACAACGACCCCACGACAGGCAAGTTGTTCTTGTTTCCATTCAAAGATTATCATCTTTATGCGATTAGCGGAAAGGGTGGAAGGATTGAAGATGTTGTTCTGTTCTCAATCGTGGCATTGTTCATCCTCATAATTGCCTGCATTAACTTTGTCAACATGGCAACTGCGCGTTCTGCCCGACGCGCCACCGAAGTCGGAGTGAAGAAAGTCGTCGGTGCGACCCGATTTCAGATCGGGCGTCAGTTCCTCCTCGAATCGATTATTCTGACTTTGATTTCACTCGTAATCGGGTTAGTGATTGTTGAGGTGATGATACCTTACTTCAACATTGTAGCTGGAGGTTTCCTCAAGTTAAGTGAGATCAACTTCACCACGCTTATCGTGATTCTCTCGATTACACTTCTTACCGGAGTTCTTGCCGGAATATATCCTTCCATGTATCTCTCCTCTTTGAGACCTGCGGCAGCCCTCAGAGCAAGAAAGACAACAACTTCCGGCAGATTTTCTCTGAGGCGTGTACTGGTTGTCCTGCAGTTTGCGATTTCCATTACACTTATCATCGGCACCTCGGTCGTTTACCTTCAGATGAAATATGTCTTCAACAAGAACATCGGGGTCAACACAAAAAACGTAGTGTATTTCGGATTGACTCCGGTGCTTCAGGGTGAAGTCGGACGTCTGGAGAACGAGCTTCACACGAACCCGGACATTCTCAGCACGTCAAGCTCACGGGGCCTTCCCATTTTGGTCGGAAGCAATGCCGGAGGCTGGAACTGGGAGGGTATGCCGGCAAATCAAACCGCTCTGGTTTCGTTTACCTCCGGAGATTACGATTACCTGAAAACCTTTGACATAGCGCTTAAAGAGGGGAGATTTTTCTCGAGGGACCACCCGGCCGACGATTCTGATGGGGTTGTGATAAATGAAAGTTTTGCCAAACTCATCGGGGAGAATTCGCTGGTCGGAATGCAACTGAAGTGGGGAACGACACCGTACAGGGTCGTCGGTGTCGTGAAGGATTTCAACTACCTTCCTCTTAACAGGCAAATCGGCCCGTTGGCAATATTCTACAGTCCGCATGAACAATTGATGAGTGTGAAGATTAACAGCGCAGATCTCCCTTCAGCACTTAGTTTCATAGATCGGACCTGCAAGAGCATCGACCCCGGTTTCATTTTTGACTATCACTTTTTAGACAAGACTTTTGAAATGATGTACACCTCTCAACAAAGGTTGGAAAAAATCTTCGGAGCTTTTGCTTTACTGGCTATTATCATAGCTTGCCTTGGGTTGATCGGGCTTTCTTCCTTTGCTGCGGAAGCAAGGACGAAGGAGGTCGGTGTTAGGAAGGTACTCGGTGCGTCGGTATCGGGAATAACGTATCTGCTTTCCAGAGAACTGATTGCGCTGGTTCTG
>JAJYJD010000023.1:0-2841 GCA_021789755.1 Bacteroidota bacterium | reverse complement strand
AACTTGGTTGCCTGGCCTTTGGCTTACTATTTCATGAACAGGTGGCTTCAGACATTCGCGTACAGGATCGACTTGAGCTTGTGGGTATTTCTCTTTGCTGCGATAGTGGCGGTTCTGATCGCATCGGCTACCACGAGCTACCAGGCGATTAAAGCGGCGATCGCAAACCCGGTTGAGGCGCTACGCTACGAGTAGCGCCGAAATGCCGCCCCTGCGGCATCGAGTCTTTACGATATGAGTAATGTCGAAGTGCGGAGATCCCGCCCTGCGGGATAGAGGCATTGTGATGTGAGTAATCCGGTCCGCGTTCTCCGTGTTTCAAGACTGATTATCAATATAGGAAGCTTGTTATGCTTAGGAGCTATTTAATCACCGCGTTTAGAAGCATCGTTCGGCAAAAGCTCTACGCCATCATCAACTTGGCCGGGCTGGCAATAACGTTGACCGTAGGCATTTTCATATTCTTGTTCGTGAGGAACGAACTTACCTATGATACCTCCTTCAATGGATATCAGAGGACATACCGCGTACTCGGAGATTTGCACGCCGGGTTGTGGGGGAGAGTCGGAGTACCATGGACGGAAGCCGGGAAAGATCTCCCTGGAATCGATTCTTACACGAGACTATGGGAGGAGCAGGGAATTATCAGGCGAGACAACTCGGGGTTCAAAGAGACGGTTTCGCTCGTGGATTCGGGATTCTTTGGAGTTTTCCCTTTTCCTTTGACGTACGGAAATTGTTCCACCGCCCTTCAGGATATTCACTCTGTTGTATTGTCTCAGGAGATGGCGAAGAAGCTCTTCGGCAGGGAGAATCCTGTTGGAAAGAGTGTTTCAATTCAGTTAGGTTTTTCATTCAGAGATTTTGTCGTTTCCAGCGTAGCCGCCAGGATTCCAGACGACTCAAGTATTCGTTTCGCGGTCTTGATTCCCTATGCAAATGTGAAGTACACGGCCTTGGGTTCGCTCTTTCCACAGTTCATTACATCAAACTGGGGTGTCTCGAACCTTTCGCCATCAGCTTTTGTCAGACTGAAAAGCTCTGCGGACAAAGACAACGTGGAGAACACGCTTGACACATTTATGAAAAGCTACCTGTCGCCATACTTTGCCGGGCTTCGATTCGTTCTGCAGCCGGTGCAGGAAATTCACCTTACTCCGAACATCGCCTGGAACATGCAGAAGGCGAACAGTCCGGTTTACTTGTACATCCTCCTTGTCTTAGGGATGTTGATACTTTTAGTCTCGTCAATCAACTATGTGAATCTGACGATTGCCAGGACTTCCCACCGATTCAAGGAAATTGGTGTCAGGAAAGTAATCGGTGCTTCCAGAAGAAAACTAATTGCGCAGTTCATGAGCGAGGCGTTGATATTATCAGCTTTGTCCTCAGTGTTGGCGGTTGCAGCGACGGAGCTGCTGCTCCCCTCTTTCAACCGTTTGACGGGGAAAGAAATGACTTTTGGACTCTTGGGGGGTTGGCAGACTGTCGCCGGAGTGGCAGCGATAACCCTTCTTGTCGGGCTTGTATCCGGAAGTTATCCGGCACTTTATCTGTCGCGACTGAATGCAACCGGTATATTAAGCGGGACCCAAAGACTGTCCGGCAAGAAACCCCTGACAAGCATGACGATAGTTTTTCAATTCATGGTTTCAGCCGGTTTGCTTGTCTGCGCGGTGATAATGCTCGAGCAATTCAATTACATCCAATCTAAGGACCTTGGTTTCGATAAAGAAAATCTAATTGTGATTTCAAATCCGTTTCTCAATAACAACGGAGTCTACATGGAAAATCTTGCCAATGAGTCGCTCGCTGCGTTCATGAACGAGATGTCCAGATACAGCGGTGTTGTTGACATTACTACTTCAACTGACATTCCTGGCCGCAATTTCAGGTACACGGCCGCCGCGGCCTGCGGAATCGATACGAGCGACGCGTTCGTGTACGATGTCGGGAGGAATTACCTAAAAACCCTTCGGATAGAATTGACTGCGGGTAGAGACTTTTCGGAACGAGTGGCTTCAGACACGACGGATAATGTCATTGTCAATGAAACCCTCGTCAGGGCGCTGCACATCAATGATCCTGTGGGTAAGCTCATCAGTCTCCCGTATTCTCAGGGAACGTGGAAACAGCTTAGAATTGTCGGCGTCATGCACGACTTCAATGTCGAGTCGTTGAACAGGAAGATTTCACCAGTGGTGCTGGAGTTCAGTCCTTACCAGAGTTCTAATTACATTATCGCCAGATTGCGGCCTGGCGAAGTATTCTCAACGATGTCCTTCATGAAACAAGAATGGAACAAGACTTTGCCGGGAATGCCGTTCGACTACAATTTCCTCGACGCTTATTTGAACAGCCTTTACTCGAGTGCAAAGAGATGGCAAACGATAATCGATTATTCAACGTTACTTGCCGTGCTCATTGCGTTGTTGGGACTGTTCGGGCTTGCGTCGTACTCCGTTGAAAAAAGGTCCAGGGAAATCGGGATACGCAGAATAATGGGCGCGAAGTCCGGCAACGTACTGAAACTAATCTATGGAGAATTCTTCTGGCTCGTCGTGATTGCAGCTGGCTTGGCGTGTCCTGCCGCTTGGTACTTCATGCACAAATGGCTGCAGGGGTTTGCGTATAAGGTGGACGTCACGATCTGGCCGTTTCTGATCTCGTCGGGAGCTGTCCTTCTTGCGACTCTCGTTGTAACACTTTTACATGTCGTTAGGGCCGCGACGGCAAATCCGGTTGAATCTCTGAGGTATGAATGAAAGGAGTGAAATGCCGTGAAACGGCATTGAAGCACTTCGATATGAGTAATATGGAAGTGCTGAGATCCCGCCTTCG
>JAJYJD010000022.1 GCA_021789755.1 Bacteroidota bacterium | reverse complement strand
TCAATTCACAATTCAAAATTATAAATCAAGAATTTTGAATCAGTCCGGCAGTTCATCGTACATTTTACGCATTTTTTGGACGTCTTCCCAGGCAGGTCTCTTCCAGTTCGGGTTCCTGAGGAGCGCAGCGGGGTGGAAAGTGACGAGTACCTTCACCCCCTGGTATTCGTACACGCTCTGGCGCAATTCGGCGAGAGTAGCGTTCGTTTTCAACAGCGTTTGACCCGCGATCCTTCCGAGACAGAGTATGAGCTTCGGGTTGATGATCTCGATCTGTTTCTTCAAATACGGCTCGCACGATTCGACTTCCGGCGGAAAGGGATCGCGGTTGTTCGGCGGCCTGCATTTGAGAATGTTGCATATGTAAACGTCCTCGCGCCTTAGCTGAACGGCCGCCAGGATCTTGTTCAAGAGTTGTCCCGCTCTTCCGACGAACGGCTCGCCCTGTTCGTCTTCGTCGGCGCCCGGTGCCTCCCCGATCACTACAAGCTTCGCTTTTGTGTTCCCGACACCGAATACGAAATTCTTCCTCGTCGAGCCAAGCTGGCATCTCATACAGCCGGAGATGCGTGAATCCAGAATTTCCAGAGATTCACTTTCATGCCATTGCGAATCTATTTTCCATTCAGCGCTTGTGACAACGCCGTCGAATAGCCCCTGCTCTTCCGACACCTTGATCGTCTTCGGCTTCTGTTTCAATTCAGCACCGTTATCTTCATGATGTTCCGGTCGAATATCGTCCGATCTCTCCTCAGATGTCGCCGTCACGACCGCTTGCGCAGCTGCGGTTTTGTCCGGGAGAAATGTCTCGTCGCCGAAGAGTTCGGCTTGCTGTTTAAGAAATAACTCCACGTCTCGGAGAGTCTTCTCAAGAGGATTTTCGTTCTCCATTTGTGTTGCAATTTATCGGGGCATGACCTGAAATACAAACGTGGAAGAGTTGCGGGTCCGCGTGATCAGCCGGATTTCGAGCAGTTTGCGGGCGCGAACTATTTCTTATTCTGTTCAAACGCGTTGAACCGGATCGTGACGGTCGTCCCTTTCCCCGGTACGCTATCCAGGCCGATCGTCCCGTTGTGCTCCTGCACGATTCTTCTCGTTACCGCCAGGCCCAGCCCTGTCCCTTTACCGGGCTCTTTTGTCGTGAAGAACGGTGTGAATATCCTTTCCAGATTCTCCGGAGGAATTCCTTCTCCGGTATCCCCAATTTCTATAGCGACTCTCCTGCGGTCCCCGTCTCCTCTTTCGGTTCGGGTACTGACTGTCAGTGTCCCTCCCTTCGTCATTGCCTGGAATGCGTTGACGACGATATTCAGGAAGACCTGGTATAGCAAGGCTGGGTCGCCGTAAACCTTCGGAGCTCCCTCCTCATATTTCGTCAGGATTTCGATGTCGCCCTTCTTGAGCTGCAGTCGTACGAAATTTAGAACGTCGTCGATGACGCCATTGATATCGGTCGGCTGGAGAGACAGCACTTTGGGCCGGGCGAAATCGAGCAATTGCCGCATCAGTTGAGACATGCGCCGGGTCTGTTCGATTATGGTTACAAGCTCTTTGTATCCGGGATCCGATTCCTTCATGTCGAGGAGGATGAACTCCGCGTTTCCCGATATGATATTGAGAGGCGTTCCGATCTCGTGCGCTATCCCGGCCGCGAGCTGTCCTATGGTTGCAAGCTTCTCAGTCTGGATGATCTGTTGCTCGAGGTCTTTTCGGTCGCTGATGTCTGATTCGATCCCCATGTACCCGATCTTCTTATCTCCGAGATAGATCGGGGTTATGTTGAGCCAGACCGGTATTTCCTTGCCGATCTTTGTGCGGTTCATTATTTCTCCCCGCCACTGTCCGTCCCTGCCCAGCGAACTCCACATCTGTTCGTAGAACTCGCGGGTCGAATGCTTCGACTGGATCATCGATGTGGATTTGCCGATCGCGTCCGCGCGTTCGTAACCGTAGATCCTGGTGAATGCGTCATTAACGTCGACTATGGTCCCGTCGACTCCGGTAATGACGATGGCGTCCGTAGCGTGTTCGAACGCGCTGTGAAAAAGCTGGAGGCGCTCCCTGAGCAATTTTTCGCTGGTTATGTCCTTGTTCAGCCCGATGACTCCGCTGAACTGCCCGTCGGCGTCGAACGAGGCGTACCATGATTTCAGCAGGTAAGCGATCTCGCCGTTCTTCTTCACTATGCGGTGTTCGGAGTTCTCCGTGCTTTTATGGTTCATGAATACGTTTTCGAACCCCTTCTCAAGCATGGGCCTATCTTCGGGGTGGACGAGATCCAGCGGATGCAGTCTTCCTGAAATGAAATCCTCGGCGCTGTAACCCGTTATCTTTTCGACGTTGCTGCTGACATAATAGACTTTTGCCGAGCTGTCGAATTGAAACACAAGGTCGTCATTGGCATAAACGGTCGGGTTCTTGCTGGATGCGCGGAATGACTTGCCGTCGCATCTCATGATTATCGCAACAAGCTGGTCCTCCGCACCTACAGGAACGGCCCTGGCAACGACTTCTTCCCCGGAAGACTTCAATCGTAATTTCATTTCGCCGCCCCTGGACGATAAGAGTCGTTTCGGCAGACCGTCGAAAATTGTCGTCAGGTCCGAAGAAGTCTTGTTGCCGGAGAGGTCGGCAAATTTCCCGGTGACCTGGACTATTTGACCGTTTTGATCCGTAATGACCGCGCATGCCCCGGCGTAGGAGAGCATCTCTACTATACTTTTTACACCGTCTTTGCTTTTCCTGGCAGGCATCTATTTTAAATTGTACCGCTTGTGGTCTTGATTCGTGAGAATTAGGCTGATGAGATCAAACCGTTCGTGAGAAAATGGGTTTTTCTTTCATCATCTTTTCCAGGTATGCGTCAAATGCCATCGCGATATTCCTGATCACCAGCCTCCCTATGTCCTTCACGATTATTTTGTCGTTCGTCAATTCGAGGAGGTCGTCATGAATGAACTCGTCGAATTTCGGGATGGAGGCAGCGAAGTACCTGTCGAAATCGATATCGAACTTCTTCTCGACTTCACGCTTGTCCAGCTCCATGTCGCACATCAGGCGCATTATGACGTGTTGCCGCACGATGTCGTCATCGGTCATTCTGTAACCAAGGACCGTCGGGAACTTGTTTTCGTCGATGGCCTTGTAATAGTCTTTGAGCGATTTGTAGTTCTGCGCATATACGTGATGGAACTGGCTGATTGCGGAATTGCCGAACGCGTAAAGATCAGCTCCCGAGTGCGTCGAATATCCCTGGAAATTACGGTATAGCGTCTTCTCGCGCTGGGCGATGGCGAGCTCGTCGTCCGGCTTGGCAAAGTGGTCCATTCCGATGTACACGTATCCTGATGACGTAAGGAGCTCAATCGTCATCTTCAGGATTTCCAGTTTGACTTCCGGGGTGGGCAGTGTGGTCTTGTCGATCAGTTTCTGATGCGATTTCAACCACGGAACATGGGCGAAGTTGAATACGGCGATCCTCTCGGGAGATATATCGATGATCTTGCGAAGGCTTCTCTCGAATGACTCTAGAGTCTGGTAGGGAAGGCCGTAGATCATGTCGAGATTCATGCTCTTGAAGCCGAGCCTGCGGCTCCACTCCACCGCGTCGCGTGTAATTTCTTCCGGCTGAACTCTGTTCACCGCTTCCTGTACCTTGGCGTCGAAATCCTGGACGCCCATACTGACCCTGTTAAAACCGGATTCCCGGAACGCCTGCATGTGCTCATATGTCAGGCCGCGGGGGTCGATCTCCACTCCCGCTTCAACCTCCGGGGAGAAAGTGAAATGACTTTTTATTGAGCTTGCAAGAGAAGTTATTTCCTCCGGGTTGAGATAAGACGGCGTTCCGCCGCCCCAGTGCAGCTGTCCGATCCTTCGGTTTTTATTGAAGTAAGGAGCGGAGAGTTCCATCTCCTTCTTCAGGTATACAAGATACTCGGCGATGCGCTCGCGGCTGTGAGTTATCAACATATTGCAACCGCAGAAATAGCATAGCGTATCGCAGAACGGGATGTGGTAATAAAGAGACATTTCCGCCGGTGAGTCAGGCGAATTGTTTTCTTTGAGTGACCGGAGGAAATCGTCCGGTGTGAAGCTTGAACTGAATGCCGGTGCCGGTGGATAGCTGGTATATCTCGGACCCGGTCTGTCGTACTTCTTTATCAGCTGTATGTCAATGTTTTTTATCGTGCTCATTTTTGTCCTTTCCGATCGTCAGGGAGTGTTGCTTTTCCATCGAGGCTTCAGCGTACGTATGATGTCCTCCCGAACCACTTGCCTGCTCATCGTTTGCATGAAAAGTTAACCCTTGCGTGATGTAAGTTCAAGCTGTGACGGGCGGCAGCTTTTCATTTTAACCCGTATTTCGATATCTTTAATGCGTACTGGGATTCAGTGAGCTGTTTAAGTCAGCATCCCCAACGAGTGGAGAACCAATGCATTTTCATCCTGCAAAGACGCTTATTGCGAGCAGCATCATGATGATGATGGCAGTGTACCTGATTATCGGCTCTTTGTGGGTGATTTTTGGTATCGCTTTCGAGTCCGCTGCGGTCACACTTCCGTCTTACGGAATTGTCATAACGACGGCCTCGATCGTATGGTCCGCAATCAGTCTGATAATATCGATTTATTTCATACACCAGGTCCGATCGATAATGAAAAGAGTTAAGCATGAAGGAAAGACTTGAGAAGATAAAGGCGAGGTACGAGGAGCTCACGCACCTTCTCTCCGATCCGTCAGTCATCTCGAACCAGGATAAATTCAGGGAACTGAGCAAGGAGCATAACGAGCTCAGTGCTGTAGTCAGAGCCTACGACGAGTTACTCAATATGGAGAAGAGCCTGAAGGATACGCGTGAGGTAGCCGATTCAACCGACGAAGCGGACTTGAGGCATCTTGCCAGGCAGGAAACTGTCGACCTCGAGTCGAAGATCGCTCAGAAGGAAGAGTCTATAAAGAGCCTGCTTATACCCCGCGATCCGAACGACGGCAAGGACGTGATCCTCGAGATTCGGTCCGGTACCGGCGGTGAAGAGGCGGCGCTGTTTGCCGCTGACTTGTACAGGATGTACACGAGACTTGCGGACAATCGGGGTTGGAAAGCCGAGGTGCTCGATTTCAATGAAACCGGTATCGGCGGGTTCAAGGAGGTCGTTCTCGGAATAAGCGGAAAGGATGTCTACGGCAACTTGAAATACGAAAGCGGAGTCCACAGGGTGCAGAGAGTCCCGGCTACCGAAGCGAGCGGAAGGATACATACTTCTGCCGCAAGCGTCGTTGTCCTTCCTGAGGCGGAGGATGTAGAAGTAAACATAAACCCGGATGAATTGAGAATCGACGTCTACCGGGCCGGCGGACACGGAGGCCAGAATGTCAACAAGGTGGAGACAGCGATCAGGATAACGCACATCCCGACCGGCATAGTCGTGCAATGCCAGGACGAGCGGAGCCAGTTCAAAAACAAGCAGAAGGCGATGAAGATACTCCGTGCCCGTCTCTATGATCAGATGGTACGGGAGAGAGATTCCGAGATCGCGGCCAAAAGAAAAACCATGGTGCGCAGCGGAGATCGAAGCGATAAGATCCGGACGTACAATTTCCCGCAGAACCGGGTCACCGATCACAGGATCAACTATACGATTTACGATCTTCATGCAGTTTTGGATGGGAGTCTTGACGAGCTGCTGGAGCAGCTCAAACTGGCGGAGCGCGGAGCGCTCCTGGAGACTTCGCAGAAATGACGGACCTGTCGCATAGTGCGAAGTTCTTCGGTGCAGCCGGCGGCGCAGGACTTTTCCTCGGAGTCGCTTTCGGGGCTTTCGCAGCACATGCTCTGCGTACAAGGATATCATCCGAGATGGCAGGAATTTTCGAAACGGGAGTGCGGTATCAACTTTACCATTCGCTTGCTCTCCTTGCGGTTGCGCTGCTCGCCGACAAAGGAAAGATGTTTCGTTATGCAGGGGCGTTCTATATCGCCGGCATCGTACTTTTCTCGTTCAGTCTTTACGCTCTCGCACTCACGGGAGTTGACGGGCTTGGAATAATCACGCCTTTCGGAGGGGTGAGCTTTCTGGCAGGACATGCTCTCCTGCTGGCGGGATTTCTGAAACTGTAGGACTTTCCCTTGGATCCTTTTTCCCAAGATAATTCTTCGTAGAGACTTTACAGATATCAGGTTGGGCTTTCCCACGTTTAAAATTCATGGAGGTAGATGATGAAGAGGCTTGTAGTCTTATTAATCTTCGCGGGCTGTGCCCTCGGATCTGAAAGCGCCATCGCAGGCCAGGTTGCCGCGGCAGATACCGTTAAGAAAGATACGATCAACATATGGGTTCCCACCATGGTAACCGGGTTGAATGTAAGTCAGATTGCATTTAGTAACTGGACGCAAGGCGGATCGAATGCACTTGCGTGGACTCTGACAGCAAATGTCGGTTACGATTACAAAGGGGAGACATGGGGACTTCAGAATCACCTCAAGGCCGCCTACGGGAGGACGAAACTGGGAAGTCAGGGCTCTATTACGACGGATAACACACTATTTCTGGAGAACGTTGTGACGTACAATATTGGCTGGGCCACAAATCCGTTTTTCAGCAATACGATAATTACAACCGTGACGCAGGGATATTCTTACAGCTCCAGCACTCCTGTATTGATCGCGGACTTTTTCGATCCCGGGTACGTTACCCAGAGTTTAGGGTTCAGTTATTCGAAGCTGAGTTTCATGACAACCAGGCTGGGTTTGGCGGCGCAGGAAATCTTCGTGAACAAATACCGGCAATATACCGATGGTGTGAAAGCCTTCACGATTCAGGCAGGGTTAGAGTCCGTGACGCAGGCAAAATTCCAGTTGGCCGATAACATACTTTTCACAAGCGGCTTGCGGCTCTTCACAAGGTTCAACAGCCTTGATGTTTGGGACGTCAGGTGGGACAATTTGATAGTCGCGAAGGTGAGCTCGTTCATCAATGTCAATTTCAATTATCTACTGGTTTATCAGAAGGATCAGTCGCTCCGGACTCAGATGAAGGAAGGGCTCCAGCTTGGAGCGACATATACAATATTCTGAAGCGGAAGCCGCGAAAGCCCAAAATGTGATTGATTTTGTCGTTTTCGACGGATATATTTTAAGGCAAATCTGAGTTAATATTCCTCGGTAGCTCAATTGGCAGAGCAATCGGCTGTTAACCGATGGGTTGCAGGTTCGAGTCCTGCCCGAGGAGCCATCGCTCCCAATTCTTCGAACCGAAAGCTTTCAGGTTATCCCGCCGACATGCCCCTCTCCCGAATAGATCGCGATTTACCCCGACGAGGTTTCTCTTTATACTGATTGTTAAGAAAAAAGCGTTGCCTGTAGATCCCTTTTCTAACTGCAATATCCCGGCGATTTAATTGACAGAGAGAAAATTCTGTTTTTTTGAACCCATCGCCCCGAATCCGCCGATCATCAGGATCACCCCCACAATTATGTCGTTGTAAAGGTTGCCGGGGCTTGTTATGAGCACCCATACGAAACCGGCGATGACGAGGTAAACTGCCGCTACGCCGGTCAGCCATCCCTGCAGGGTTTTTCTTTAGCCACTGTGAAACCCGCGGCCCCCGCCGCGACTCCGACCGGAAAATCGTTCAGTAAATTTTCGTTTGGTGTGAAATCGAGAAAAGCTGACCCGAAGATCCATACTCCGAGTAATCCATTAGTCCACGCCGCAACATTGTATCGAGCTCATTATGAAAGTGATCCGCTGCGTCTTGTTATGTAAATGTGCTATTGGATGAACCAGACATCTATTCGATTCCCACGAGGACCGGTTCCAGAGTTTCAATCGATTGTTTCAAAAATTGTTCTGCAGCCTCCATTCCGGCCGTGATAAGCCGGTGAATCGAGTGAAAGTCCGACCAGTCCGCCAGGCCCACATCCGGAGTGATGACGAAGTCCGCAGCCTTCAAGGCTCCTTTGTTCAGCCTCCGATTTGCGATCAGGTCCGCCCTTATGATTACGTCCACTCCGGTTTTCGGTGGTGCTTCGCGATCGATGTCCCTCGACACGTCCACCGCCACGGCGGGATAAGGCGATAAACTTCGTGCGGCCTGAACCGGCACCACCTGCAGGACGCTGCCGTCTATGAGCTGCTGTCCATCAATCTCGACAGGAGTTATCACGCCCGGTACGGCTGAACTCGCCGCCGCGGCCCTAATGATGGAACCATGTTGCAGCACCACTTCTTCGCCCGTAGCGAGGCTCACTGCGACCGCGGCAAACGGAATGCTTGTCTCCCGTATGTCTTCGTCCTTCAATAAGCGATAAAGAAAATGTGTGAGGATGGAATTGTCAATCGCGCCTGATCTCATGGCAACCCGGGAGAAGTACAATCCGCGTCTCAGGTAATCTGCCAAATGCCTCCTTGCGGGGGGCTTTTCCGATTGCGAGTTTTCAGGCATCAGGTCCAGTCGCAGGTCGGAAAAACAATGCCTGTGAAGCAATTCTTCTATCAGCTCCTCAACACGCGAGGAGTCGCGCAGCTGACTGTACATGGCGCCAATGATCGCGCCCATACTTGAGCCGACTATGAGAGATGGGGCTATCCCTTCTCTCTCAAGCGCTCTCAGTACGCCGATGTGAGCCAGTCCGCGTGCTCCTCCTCCACCTAAAGCGAGTGTGAACGGAGCCTGGAAAATGTCAGGGGGTTGCATTTGATATTCCCTCCGGCTCATCAGGGTTTCAGGCATTGTGAAGATGGTTAGTTGATTTCTGATGTTGTTTTCCGTCCATTGCCGAGCCGAGCCATCCGAGCAATATCACGCCGAGCGTCAAAGCTGTTGTCCAAACAATTGTTACCGCGTTCATTTTATTATCTCCTTTCAAAACAGATTTCATTTACAAGTCTTGCACAAGTGGAAGACCGCCGGGACAATCCCCGAGCGGTCTCCACGGTTGATGTTGTCACGCTAGCTTCTCTTGGTGTGAAGCGCCGAATGATGCGAATCCCGCAATCGCTATGATGATTCCGGAAATGAGGTCGTTGTAAACGTATCCCGAACCGTCAACCAATGACGGGACGAAAGCTGCCACGATCATCCATACTCCGAATATCGCTGCGAGCCACGCCTGCCACGGCTTGTCCTTCAATATCGTCAGCGACGTTACTGCCACGACAAAACCGAGTATCAGGTTGTCCCATAAGTTGGCCGAAGGGCTGAAGCCTGAGAAGGCTGCAACTACGAACCATAAACCAAGAATTGCGTTCGTCCATGCCTGCCACATAGTAAAAATCTCCTTTCAGATTCTTGTTTTGTTGGCTGTGTTCTGTTTCTTGTCTCACAACCACCTTAAGTTCAATTGCTGTGCCAGGATGGGATTGAGGGAATTGAGATGAGAATGGGCTTTGCCATGCTTAGTTCTCACGACTTGAGAAATGCCACTTCGCACCATGATGCGGAAGTCGATGATTGCCGGTTGTTACCAAAGCAAGACGGTGGGAAATGAGATTTCACGGAAGCCTTGTGTATGGAATTGAGCTTCCCCCAAAGCTACTCCGTGCAGGCATCGAACCGCGAAGGGACAAGTGACGTTGTTATGAAACTTGTCTCAGACCCGAATTCGGTCTGTATTATGGTCGGTCACAGAAGGAGAAACCATGAAACTCAGCACATCAGTGAAGCCCATCAGCTATCTAAAAGCGCACGCCTCTCGACTTGTCAGGAAGCCCTCCCCACATCAGGGAACTATAGTCGTTACACATAACGGACAGGCCAAAGCTGTCCTTCAAGACATCCACACCTTTGAGGAGACGCAGGAGACTCTCACATTGCTCAAGATACTAACCCGAAGCCAGCAGATCCTAAGGAGAGATAGAGTCAAGACTCTCGATGCCGCTTTCTCATCGCTTGATAGGCGAATCCAAGCCTTCAAGAATGACAAAAGTCAATGTCCAACTCGACATTGATGCTGAAGATGACTTTTTCGAAATCTACCGATATGTTGCGCTGACGGATTCCATTGGGCAGGCCGACCAACTGTTTGATTCTCTAAAGCGGTCGTGTCTCTCGCTTCGTACCCCGCCGCTGCGGGGTAATATCCCTCCAGAGTTGCAGGACGTGGGCGTATCTCAGTTCCGGGAAATCAGGTTCAAGCCCTACAGGATCATCTATGGCATCGACCGGACAACTGTGACAGTCCACAGCATTTTGGATGGACGGCGAGATATGCAAACCTTGCTGGAAGAGCGTCTATTGCGATGACGGACATGAGATCCTGTCGCCCGGAACAGCCCCGGCAGAGCTGATTGCCTTTATAGAGACCGCGAAATGTCTATTGGGACCATATCGAATCCCTAATCTGTTTGCGCAGTGTCCAATCTGGAATTTGGCCTAATACGTTTGTTCGATGAACCGTTGCTGCCTGAGCGTCGCATTCATTTCCGGCCGGCTCCACTGAGCATCTTCAGAGCTAAAAACCCGTACGCTTCTGATAGGGTGGGATGCGGATATATAGCCTGCGCAACATCGAGCAGTGTCAATCCCTTTGAGACAATCAGCGCCGCCTCACCGACGATTGAAGCGGCATCCTTTACGAAAACATGCACACCGACGATGACGGTAGATTTCCTGTCCACCACAAACTTCATAAATCCGAAAGGATCGCCATTGATTTGTGTGACTGCGTCAATCTTATAATCGTACAGACCCGTGACGACGTCGAACCCACGGCTGACTGCCTCCTTCTCCGTGTACCCGGCTGAGGCGATTTCCGGATCGGAAAACAGGACCCATGAGTTCTTCGTGAAGTCGGCCTTTACCGAATTGTTGGTGAGTATGTTTGCAGCGACGAGGTGCGCTTCATAAGTCGCGGTATGAGCGAATTTAGGAGCCTGTATCACGTCGCCCGTCGCGTACACCCCCTTGACGCTCGTTTCAAGATGTTCGTTGACGGTTATTCCCTTTGGCGTGTAAGTTATCCCGGTCGAATCCAGGTTGAGGCCGCTCGTATTTGGTGTCTTGCCGGCAGAAACCAACACTTGTTCCGAATCTAGTGTTCGTTTAGTTCCGTCAAGGTCCACAAATGTGGTGCTAAACTTGCCATTGACAGAGTTTATTTCCAGAATCTTTGAAGAAGTATAGATGTCCACTCCGGAGTTCTTCAACTTGTCCGTTATCCCTTGGACAAATTCAGGCTCAACGACTCCGGACAATATCGTATCCATCACCTCAATGACCGTGCATTTGACGTCAAGCTTGGCAAACATCTGGGCTAATTCAATTCCGATCGGTCCTCCGCCGATAATGACAAGCGACCCAGGAAGGGTGTCGCGGCTGAATACCGTCTCACTTGTAAGCACCTGGTTGACGGCGTTTCCTTTAAATGGAGGGATTGACGAGGAGGCACCGGTTGCGATGATGGCATATTTGAATCCGGCTATGTAGACGTTGTTGTCGTATTGGGTAATTTCCACTTCGCTATTCGATATGAAACGCGCCGTGCCGGAAGCAAAGGACAGGTTGCTGAGCTTCTTGATACCTTCCACTGCAGCTCCAGAGCGTGAGGTTAAGATGTGGTCCAAGTTTTTCTGTATCTCTACCCAGTATTTTCCTCTGTCTTTTTCAGGGGAGTCGCTCACCGGAGCCTTCCGCTTAGCGTACGAGTACTCGTCCGCCGAGTGTTTTATGATTTTCGAGGGGATGCAGCCGACAAACAAGCAGGCGCCCCCGAGCTTTCCGCTCTTTTCAACGAGCAATACTTTTTTCCCTTTTGTCGCCAGCTCGATTGCGGCAGGAGTCCCGCCCGGTCCTCCTCCGATAACCACTACGTCAAATTCCTTCTTCACAATTATTTCCTCATGCTTTTAAAATATTTATGATCTTGATTTAATCCGTGTCGATCACGCATCGGTCCGCCGCCATTTGGCGTTATTTAACATTGTTGCTGCTTTCCAGATAACTTAGCTGCGCATAAGCTAACAGGATATCCTTCTGATAATTCAGTATGGAAGTCTGTATCGCGGCAACCTGGACCTCCGCATCGTTCAGCTCGACCGGAGTGATGATCCCGTTCTCGTAACTCACCTTCGCGATCTCATGCGCCTTCTTCGCGACGCCGAGATGGACTTCCTCCGCACTTAACCTGGCACGCAGGTTTTGGATGGTGATGAGCACGTTCTTTATATCGAACTTCAGCTTAAGCGTCATCCCTTCCGTGTAATCATCGACCATGCTCTCCGAGGCGTTCACTTCTTCGAGCTTTCCTTTCGTGAGGTTGCCGTTGAAGATCGGCATTGAAAGGCCTATCCCGGCTGCGAGACCATTCCTCCACGTGTTATCGTAAGGAGGGAAGTCCATTCCGTGATAGACATGGTAATTGCCGAAGAGAAATATCGTGGGTTTCGTCTCGGCCGCCGTAATTGTCTTAAGGTTTTCGAGCATGTCCTTCTTGATTCGCAGAGTGTTTAGCTGGTAATTATGGGCGATTGCCTCCGAATAAATGTCCTGGCTGGCCATTGTGTTCAATGTATCGGAGTATTCCAGCTCTCCCGCGCAATCAATGTCAGAGTCTATCGGCAAAGCCAGCAGTGATTTCAATCCGGACTCCGCGAGATCCAGCTTTCCCTGGAGATCCACCAGCCTGGCTTTGAGCTCCTCAACTTTGCTTTCGAATGTGAGAACGTCGAATTCGGACTTCACGCCGTTCGCGTAAGCTTTCTTCGCAAGATCCAGATGAGCTTCAAATTGAGCGAGCGCCTGCTGATTGACCTCTATGACTTTCTTGAGCAGCAACACGTTGTCGAAGGCCGTCGTCACATTAAGCACAAGTTCGTCCTTCTGCTGGTTCAGGTCGGATATCGCCGCGTCTTTGAGCATCCCGGCATTCTCGTTGGCCTTCGCGATCTTGCCACCTGTGTAGATGGGATAGACGAGATTGAGGTCCGTGGTGAATACGTCCCGGTTCTCGTCCGCATACGGGGCCATCGGTCTTGTTACGACGTACTCGCCCGACACCGGTCCCGTCGAAGTCATCACCGGAATTTGGTTCGGACCCTGCAGGAACATTCCCGGCAGGTTGTTGGCATAGAAGTATTGAGACATCAGGTTAACCGCGGGGACTTCGTAAGATCTAGCCTGCGTTATCTTCGATTCCGCCGATTTGACGTCGGCCATCTTCGCCTTGACGAGCGGGTTATTGCCGATTGCAATGCGGATTGCCTGGTCAAGAGTAAGCTGACGCGTCTCCTGTGCGCTTGCCGTCAACGCAAGGAGTAGAATAGCGGCTAAAATAATCTTTATGAGTTTCATTGTGACAAAACCTCCTTGGGGGATGCATCTGTACTGTTAATCATGCGAGAAGCTGAAGCCAGGCGCTTTCTTTCGTAGCTTCCGACCAGAACGGAGAGGAGCGAGAGTACCAGGAATCCGCCCGTGAAATAATAAAGGGAATTGAGATAACTGCCGACGCCCGGTAGACTCAGGCCTCTGTTAAATACTCCGTACAGAGCCTCCAGATAATACCTGAGCGGGAACCATCCTCCGGCCATCTTCGGGAAAGCGGGCATCTGCTCGAACGGAACCAGGAACCCGGAATACATGAAGGCCGGAAGAACGATTAACGTGTAAATAGCGACCAAAGTGACAGTGCTTTGGATGTTTAGCGAGAAGAAAAGCGAGATGCTTTCCATGGCCATGACCAGTACCGATATCACGAAAACAACGTTCCAGAAATTTGCGGGTACTGGGACAGCGAACATTAGCATGACCGAATAAAACGCGAGCGAGATCGCCGTGGTCACGATCAGCCATGAAATGACTACTGGCATTACCACAGCTTTCATCGGCAGCTGCCTCGCAACTCTTATACCCGGCATCTTTGCACGAATCTGCTTCAGGTTTATGTTGAGAAGGAGGACGATAATTACAAGCGACACGACCTGCATCGCGAGTCCCATGAACGCCGGGAGCATGGAGGACTCCATATTCACGGTGGGTGAATAGAATACTCTTGAGCTCACGCTTAGTAACGGCAGCATCTGGTGACGATAATTAGGTATCGTTCCAAGGTCTTCGACCGGGACATGGAACTGCATTTGGTTCGCGACCGTCATTATGATCATGTTCAGGTTGCCGACGGCAAGTTTGGGAATGATCGGGTTTGCCGTGCCGTTAAGTACCGCGAGTATCCTGTCCGACCTGCCGTTGAGCGCGTCTTTGTACAAATCATGCGGTAAGACGACGCCGGCGTCTATCTTGCCCTCGTCCATCAGACGTTGCAAGGCTAAGTAGTCGACCGGCATATATTCGACACTGAACACGTCGGAGGATCTGATATTGTAGACGATGGACCGGCTGAGAGGCGACTGGTCTTCGTCGACGATGGCGGTGCGTATGTTTCTCGGCTCACTGTTGTAATACATCCCCGCCATCATGCTGAAGAAGAATGTAAGGACGACGGCGATCAGGAGCGTGCGTGTTACAATCTGAACCATCATTCTAATTGCTTTCATGGCTCCCACCTTCGTTGACCGCCAGACTGTTCTGTTTGGCAAGCTTCAGATAGACATAGACTCCGGGTTTAATCTGATCCTTATTGTTTATGATTTTCATCTTGACCGAGAAGGCTCTGACGTCTCTTTCATCCTGCAAATTTGTCGGCACCTTTGTTGCAAAGTCCGCCATCGGTAGTATCTGGACTACTTCGGCGGCAAAATTCATTTTTGCCATCCCTGTGCTCAGGGTGAGTACCTTACCGAGTTGGATCTGGTTTATGTATGATTCGGGTATGCTGAACCGCGCCCATGAAATGGACGTGTCCGTCACGACAACAACGGGCATTCCGGGTGCCATCATCTGCCCCGGCTCCAGCACTCTGACATTTACCTTACCCGCCATCGGGGAAGTAATCGTCATGTCGTTTATGTTTGACTGCAGCGCCATCATCTTGTCCTTGACTACCTCGTAAGCAGTCTCTATCTCGTCCAACTTTTGCTGCGGCACCGCGCCGGCAGCGTACAGATTCTCCAGGCGCTTCCTGTTCCTTCCGATATTGGTCAGTTCTGCCTTCATGGCCGACAGGTTGTCTAACATGTCTTTATTGTCGAGCTGGGCGACTTTCTGATCCGCCTTCACATACTGTCCTTCATGGACATATATCTCCGTTATCTTTCCGGGGATCCTCGTCGTGACATTTACTTCTGTGTCTTCGATGTATCCCATGAAGACGTTCTGATTCTTCGGCGGATCCTGTGCGCATCCTCCGATCATCAGCATCGCAATGACCGCCAGCCCGACCGATATTTTTGAAATCCTTGTGGTATTCGTTGTCATGACTTTATCCTTTGCTTTGTCATTAGTTGCCAGGTTGATATTCTACGCCAAGCAGGACCGAGTAGCCGGTGAACCAGGCGCTCTTCTGATAAATGGTGTACGGGACACCGATGCGGAAATCGAGACGGTGGCTGTAGTAGTACGTTATGCCTGCCAGTACGTTCAGGTAGTAGTCGTAGGAATTGTTCACCGGGCTTCCCGAAATCCTGTCGTCGAATTTATATGCGGCGTTGAGTCCTGCGTCAAATGTGAAGTTCCCGAACGGAGTCGCGGAGTATTTATCCAGAAGGAGGTAAGCTCCAGTCCAGTCTCCGTAATTGAGCGAGCCGTCGTTGCCCACGTAATTGTAGTAAGCGGAGTAGAGAAGGCCGTATGTCCCGACGGGGTTATATCCGTCGACAGACGCCGTGAACTGAATCGCGTTCACGCCTAATGCGTACTGACCCTTGCCGGGAGGCGTGTCCGCGGCGATTGGGAGTGTGGTTGAAAGTGTAGCGTCCAAGCTCGACGGACCGCGAGTATCAAGGAAGTTTAGAGTGCCGCCCAACTGGAGGTCTCCGAAACCCTTGCCGGTCAAAGTCGGGTTTAGCGAATATACATGGACAGAACGTAGCGGGATTTCGCCGAACATGGTCAGATTTTGCGAGAGTCCGTAGGCAACGAAACTGTTCAGCGCGACATCGTTATAGACCATCGTCGAGGGTTTGACGACATATGTGTTTTTTGTCTGGTCGTAGATTTTCAAATGGCTTACCATGTCTCCGGCGAAATCGAAATAGAGATTTCCAGGATCCAGAACCGATTTCTGAATTCCGAATATCGATCGATACCCCAATTGCGCATTGGCAAGCTGGGGTAATAAAGGAAACATTAGTAACACCAGTAGGTAGCTCAATTTTCTTCTCATCTTACTGCTCCGGTGTGTTATGGTTTTAGAATGCACAAGCCTATAGGCCAAATGGTGTGCCGACGACCAGATTGTCGAATTCAGTTCAATTGGGCTGGATCATAACGAGTGAGAAGGGAAGATGAGAAATAGAGTTTCGCAGGCGCCGATCTGAGATATTGAATGGAACGTTTTACTGCGGGAAGCTGTGGGAAATCAAATTTCGCGCTGCAAAGAGAGGGAAACCACCAAGACACAAAGGCACGAAGAATATGACTTGAACTGCTTTTCTTTGTGTCTTGGTGACTTAGTGGTTTCACATCGGTCAGAACACCCTCACGTTTATATACTTCTTCTGATGTGCCTTCGCAGATATGTCAGTCACGCCAGCTTGCTAACCGTCCCTAAGCTTTGTTATGTCGAGCTGGTGCTTCTTTATCAGATTCTGCAACTGTCGCCTGTCATACCCGCTGATGCGCGCGGCCTCAGATATATTTCCGTCCGCGGCTTCGATTAGTTTTACAAGGAAGCTTCTCTCAAGATCCATTAAGACCTTTTCGGTCCGCCTTGCCTTTTCTTTTTGTAACTCTTCTTTGGTGGACGGAACAAGTTCGGTGAGTGGGCCGACAGATTCGCGGATTTCAGAGGGAAGGGAATCAGCGGTGATTTGTCCGCCGCGCGCAAATATCACCGCCTGCAGGATTACATTCTCAAGCTCGCGGACATTCCCCGACCACGAATGGAGTCTCAGGATGTCCATCGCATCGGAATCAATCCCGGTGATTTTCTTCCTTGCCGTATCCCCGTGCTTAGCTATAAAATGTTGCACCAACAGCGGAATATCTTCTTTCCTCTCGCGTAGTGGCGGAACGTGCAGATAGACTACCTTCAGCCGGTAATACAGATCTTTTCTGAACCGACCGCTTTCAACGTCGTCCTTGAGATTCCGGTTCGTCGCTGCGACGACTCGTGCGGCTGATTGCAGGAAAATCGTTCCGCCGACCCGCGTGAACTGCCGGTTCTCAAGGACATGAAGGAGCTTCACCTGCAGGTCAAGCGGCATCTCTCCGATCTCGTCTAAGAAAATCGTTCCATTTTCGGCTAGTTCCAGTTTGCCTTTCTTTGTGTTCACCGCGCCGGTGAACGCACCCCGCTCGTGACCGAAGAGCTCGCTCTCGAATAGCTCGTGAGGGATAGCGCCACAGTTCACTTCTATGAATGGTCCTTCAGACCTCGCGCTCATTCGATGAACAGCTTTCGCGATCAATTCCTTTCCTGTTCCGGATTCACCTTCGATTAGAACTGAGGCGTCAGTAACTGCTACTTCTTTCACGAGTCCGATTAGCGATCTCATTTCCGAGTTGATTGTAATGATGTCCTGCGGAACCTCATATTCTTTCAACCTGTCTCTTAATGACCGGTTCTCCTGGAGAGTCGAGCTGTACTCTACAGCCCTTTTAACAACCAGTTCCGCATCTTCGATCTTGATCGGCTTAAGGATATAATCGTACGCGCCCGCTTTCATCGCCTCGACCGCATTCTCTACGCTCCCGAACGCTGTCATTACCACGACAGGGATCCAGTCGGAAGTCTTCTTGACATGTTTGAGGAGTTCTATCCCTGACATTTCAGGCATCTTCACATCGGTCAGAACGGCATCGACCCGCTCCTTATCCAGAACTTTCACCGCCTCGGCGCCATTCTTCGCCACCAGCACGTCATACCTGTCCTGAAAGTTTATCTTCAGGACTTTCCATGCCCGCTCCTCGTCGTCAACGATGAGCAATTTCGGCTTCTGAGTGTTCATCTCAACCTGGTTCCCTCTTAATTTCACATGTGAAAGTAAATACGGTCTCGCCCTTGCCGGAGGTGACCCGAATTTGACCGCCGAGAGTCTCGGCGATGTTGTGCGATATGCTCAATCCTAACCCCGTGCCCGTTTCTTTTGTCGTGAAGAAAGGTTCGAATACCCTATCCAGATTCTCTTGAGGTATCCCGGTGCCGTTATCCGAAACCGAGACATACAGCCGTCCGTCCTGCACGCTCGTAGAAAATCCCACCGTTCCTCTGGAACATGAGAAATCCGGATCGGATTTGCACCTCTCCTTGACTGCATCAACCGCGTTGATTCCCAAATTGAACATCAATTGATAAAGCAAATCGCGGTCGGTATTGATTGCGGGAAGGGCATTTTCCTGGGACACCCGAATCTCTATCTCACCGGAAGATGGCAGAATGGCGGTGTGTACCCTCTGAAGGATCTCCTCCAATGAAACGGCCTCGTACTTCGGGGCTTTGAGTCTGGAAAGGCTTAGAAAATCGGTGAGAATCTTGTTGAGTCTGTCAGCCTCGTCAACGATGAATTGTTTGAGCTCATTCTCTTCGTCATTGTTCAATTTCTTTTTCAGGAGAGTCTGAGCCGATGCCGACATAACGTTCAGGGGATTGCGGATCTCGTGCGCGACCCCGGCTGTCAATTGCCCAAGAGAGGCCAAATGCCTGATCCGAAATTGCTCCTGCTCTTTATCCCTGATCTTCTCAATCGTGAGGTTTCGCTGGTAAGCTGTCGCGACTTCATTCGCAAATATCGAGAGAGCATCGATCATGTCGGTGGTGAACTCCTGTCCGGATTTTCTCACGGATATGCCAAGGATGCCTATGAGCTCTTCGGCAAAAAGGAGAGGCAAAAGCAGCCGGACTCCTTTCGAATCCAGGTAAGAATAGATTCCCTCGCCGATTCTATTGCGATCGATATCGTAAAATTCTATCGGTGCCCTTGTTTCCGCAAGGCGTTTGACGAGGTAGTCACTCTTCTCAATGTCGCTGGAACCGGCTTGACGGCTCAATTCAATGAAGTGTTCCGACTGTTCATCCTTCAGAAACACCAGTACGTTTTGGATGTGAAACTGGCGCGACAAGAAACTCCCGACCCGGCCAAAGAGCACAGCCGTCGGAAAATAGTTGGAGATTTCGTGGGAGAAACCAACCATGCTATGGCGGTACCGATTGAGATCTCGGCTCAGAAGATTGTCCAGGGTACGATGTATCCTTAGCTCGAGGGGACGAATCAGAAATACCAGCAGAAGTACGAATAGGGCATTGGCTGCGTAGGAACTGATCTTCAAATAATTCAACAGACCTTCGGTTACGGCCTGTACGCTCAGGAAGTAAATTGCGAGAATAATCGACGAGGAAATCGAATAAGCGACACTGCTCCGTACTCCACGTGGTGATTTGAACATCTGGCCCCGCAGGACCGCCGTGGCGAAAAACGCACTGACCACAGAGGATAGGATAGTGGAGGTCGTGTAGAAATACAGAGTCTCCTGCGCGTATCTTTCTACAATGAACATCAACAAAGAGAAGATCAGGAACACGAAGCCGCCGAGGAGAAAGAGACGGGCATGATGCTTCTGCGTTGTCGTCCGCAATAGCGGGAGCTTCCTGATCATCACAATTGAGCCCCAGAGAAGGTAGACAAAGAATGTGGTCAGGAGTGATATGGATTGAAAGTCCGGACGGACCATGATCCTGTAAAAGTAAACCGTGCCGGAGGAGGAAAGGGAAATCAGCCTGATGTGAAAGTTCGGGAAGGAGGACACCAGGAAGACTACCGGCAGCAGGAAGACGGCTACATAGAAAAGTATGCTACCGGTTAATTTGGATACGCTCCGCGGAAAGTGGTAAGCTGAAACGACATATACCGCGGGCATAATGAAGATCACCCTGTAAAGCACCTGGGCGGCCAGCGTCGCCCCCTGCTGGCTTCCGCTTGCCAGGATGAAAATTTCAGAAATGTTCCAGACCGCAAAGCCGAGAACGAATGCCGAGATCCACCTGTTTACTGCCGATCTGGAATTCCCAAAGAATATCACGAACGCCATGGTGAGGTTGGTGACGAAGGCGACAATGGCAGGGAAGGAGTAGATGTTCATTGTGGATAAATCGTAAATCTTAAACTCGAAACTCTAAATAAATCGGAAATGCGAAATCCAAAACTTGTTTCAACAGTAATAACGTGTCTCTGTCCACGCTCGTGGTATCTGACTGCATTACTACTGTCCTCGCTAAGGATCACAGCTGCTTTCGCCGGGAGATCCTGTTTGTCAAAGTTTGGAATTTTTGTCATTAGAACTTATCCCGCTGAGTATTATCTGAAAGGGATGTGCGGGATAGCTCAGGGCGCTCATGTAGGATTTCGGATACTGTGTTTGGAGTCTTCTTTTTATTTCATTTGGATGCACGAATTTTAGACTTGACATCTCGTTACTTTCGCATTAACTTAGCAAGTAATCACTTACGAGTCAAGAGAAAACGGTATATGGAAAGGAAACCGACAGAAGTAAGGCAGGAGGAGATCAGGAAGGCTGTTCTCCAGATTATTGACAGCGAGGGGCTGCACAACCTGTCAACCCGGAAACTTGCAGAGAAGGTCGGCGTGACCGAGGGAGCTCTCTTCAGGCATTTCAAGTCGAAGCGGGACATGTTACTCTCAATTATAGACGGGGTTGAAGATGTCCTGATGAAGTCGCTGCAGAGTGTGGCTATGTCGGACGCCCCCTCCAGCGAACGGCTTTTCAAGTTCCTCTGCGTTCACGTCCAGTATTTGATTGAGAATAAAGGGATTACAATGCTTCTCTTTTCGGAAGCGGCACACTCCAACGATTCAGAGTTGAAATCGCGAATGCTGAATGTGTTGAATACACAAAAGCAGCTGGCAAAAAAGATCATTCAGGATGGTATAGCCGGCGGTGAATGGGACAGCTCGCTCCAGGTGGAAAATGTTGCGACGCTATACATGGGAATTCCAATTTCTCTTAATATCGAGCTTGTCCTCAATCCGCTCGGTGTGAACACGGAGAACTTCTGCAAGAGGATGATGTGTCTCCTAGAACGTGCACTGAGGAAGACAAAGTAAAAAAATTTGCTTAATCATGTAAGTATATACTTACTTTATAACTAACAAGGGAGAATCAAAATGTCTAAAGTCCCCGATTGGCTCTACGAATTTCATGGCCACAAGTGCCCGTACTCCGTAATGGGATACCGAATGGGTGTCATCGCATTAAGGGAATTAGGAAGAGAAAAATGCTACGACCACGATCTTTTTGTCTTCTCAGAGATGGGCGTCGGACATCCGCAGGGCTGCATGCAGGACGGAATTCAGGCTTCGACTTCCGCCACCTTCGGGAAAGGACAGATGCATAAACTTTACTTCGGAAAAGTTGCGGCTACTTTTTACGATCCCGCTAAAGGCGCGGTGCGCATTCTTTTTAAAAATGAGTTCATGGATAAGTTAGGCGCTCACGAGTTCTTCAAATTCAGGAAGCAGGGCATCGAGCCTTCACAGGTTCCTGCCGAAGTTGCCCAGGGCGTCATGGACATGGTCCTCAATGCTACGGAAGAAGCGCTGTTCAAGATCGAGCGTCTCCCCGACTTCAAATTCAATCCAGTGCCGAGCTCGTTCAACAAAGTGAAGTGCGGTGTATGCGGCGAATACGTCTTCGAGCGCTATCTGAGAGTCAAGGACGGTAAGCTTGTCTGCCTGCAGTGCTCCGGCCACAGGGACGATGAGCAGACGGTTTATTTGCCCATTTAAATAAACAAAGAATTCTTAAACCACATAGGCACATCGATTTATGTCTTCTGTGCCTTATGTCTTTGTGTATTCTATTTTTGTTTGCGGTTATGCTGAATTAGAAATTTTTGACCTGCTTGTTGCGGGCAAGTCTCAAATAGAGGTTATCAAAGAATAATGGATATTAATACCACACTTCTGTTGGCAATCTTTTTCTCCTTTCTGCTAGCCTTCGTATTCTCGATGTTTGGTCAGGGTGGAGGGTCGGTATATTCTCCGCTTCTCATCCTGCTTGGTTATGCGGTGCTGATTTCTACTTCCACCTCGCTTGTCCTGAATCTGATAACCTCAGTCTCTGCAGGATATGTTTTTTACCGAAATAAAATGATCGACCTGAAAGCTTCTTTCATGTTCGTACCGGGTATCGTCATGGGCGCCTTTGCAGGAGGCGTTTGGTCGAAATCCGTCAATACAAATATGTTATTATGCCTG
>JAJYJD010000291.1 GCA_021789755.1 Bacteroidota bacterium | reverse complement strand
TCCAGCACTGCCTTCGTTATTGCAACAGTCATCCCCCGGTCCTTGAAAGACCCCGTAGGATTCGTGCCTTCGAACTTCAGGAATATCTTGCACGGTGCGCCGAGCTCCTTCCTGAGGTTGTCCGCCTCGATCAAAGGCGTGTTTCCCTCGAGAAGCGTGGTCACCTCTATGTCGCGTGAAAGCGGGAGGTATTCCCAATATCTGTATATTACACCTGAGTAATTCATCTGCGCGATTTTCGTATCAAGATAAAAACAATTTCGGGATAATCTTTATTCGTGGCGGACTCCATTTCGGGCGATTGGAACGATCAAAACGTGAGAACGATCTTCCCGAAGTGCTTTCCTGATTCAATGATCTCGTGAGCCTTCCGCACTTCGGTGAACGGCAGCTTCCGGTCGATTACCGCCTTGAATTTTTTTTCGCTCATCAAGTCGAGCATCGTGTGAAGCATGCTCTTGCTACCCATAGTACTTCCGTAAATCGTCAGCTGTCTCGAGAATACATAGCGGAGGTCGGTGACGGCTTCAGGCCCTGTTGTCGCCCCGCAAGTGACTATTCTTCCACCTCGTGCCGCGGAAAGTATGCTGTCGTTCCACGTCGCCTTTCCCGTATGCTCAAAAACGATGTCGACACCGCGTTTACCTGTCAGTCTTCTAACAGCGTCTGAAATTTTCTCAGTACTGTAGTTTATCCCCTCGTCGGCGCCGAGGGCTTTCGCCTTCTCAAGTTTCTCGTCCGACCCGGCGACGGCGATGACGCGTGCATTATAGAGCTTCGCGATTTGAACGGCCGCTGTGCCGACGCCGCCGCTGGCACCCATGACGAGTACATCCTCTCCCGGCTGCACATCGGCTTTTTCCACCAGCATCTGGTAAGCGGTGATGAAGACGAGCGAAGAGGCAGCAGCGTCTTCAAAAGGTACCGCGTCGGGCAATTTCAATATGTTATCGCGCCGCACAGCAACATACTCGGCATCGGTGCCGTCGCAGTGCTCGCCAAGGATCCTGTACTCACGACAGAGATTATCGTGCCCGGTGAGACACTGTTCGCATTTCCCGCATGATGTTCCGGGGGAAATAAGGACGCGGTCGCCTGTCTTGAGGTCCGTTACTTCGCTGCCCGATTGTGCGATCGTGCCGGCGCCGTCTGAACCGAGAACCATCGGCAGCAGAAGGGAAAGGTTCCGCATTCCGCCGCGAACCCAGATATCCAGGTGGTTCACCGACGTTGCAGCGATTCTTACAACTGCCTCGTTGGCCTTCGGTACCGGCGCGGGAATGTCGTCGATAACCAGTCGCTCGAGCCCGCCGTGTTCGTGAATCCTGAGAGCTTTCACATCAACCGACTAGCACGGAGCCGCTGTTTACGTTGAGTATTTCGCCAGTGACGTGGCCCGCAAGGTCGGAAGCCAGGAATAGAATAGGGCCCGCAATATCATCGGCAGTCGGGATCTTACCAAGGGGAATGGATCGGAGCACTTCTTTTCTGTATGCCGGGTCCTCGAGAGCCTCCGCGCTCATGTCGGTGTCCACCCAACCGGGGGCGACGCTGTTCACTCTAATATTGAACTTTCCCAGCTCAGTCGCGAGGCTCTTGGTGAACGAGATTACTCCGCCTTTCGTCGCGGCATAGTGCGAGTGAAACGCCTCTCCGCGCTGTCCTGCGGTCGATGAGATGTTGATGATAGACCCGCCAGACTGCTTCTTCATTATTGGAACTGTATAGTGACAGAAGAGAAATGTGCTCTTCAAGTTGATTTCCATGGTCCGGTCCCAGACGCTTTCCTTCATCGTGTCGATTTCACCGTACGTCCATATTCCCGCATTGTTTACAAGCACATCAATCCTGCCGAACTCTTTCTGGACATCATGGACGATATTCCTTACAATTTCACTTTTACTGTTGTCGCCTTTAAAGGCTGCGCCTTTTCTTCCGAGCTTCTTGATCTGAGTAACGACTTCAACGGCTTTCGCATCGCTGCCCTGGTAAGTGATGGCCACATGCGCACCTGCCTTCGCGAACATGATTGCCGTGGCAGCTCCGATTCCCCGCGAGCCTCCCGTTATCAGGACAACCTTGTCAGTTAAATCTATCATCGCCCTTTCCAATTTGATTGATTCTCTAATTGAAAATAAACAAGCCCTGTTATTGTTTCAATAATTCAGCTTCATATGTTTAGTCATTACAAGAAAAATTAGGATCGACTCGCCGCGCGCGGACATCTATCCCGTTGGATATCACTCCAAACAGCGTTAAATTCATTGAAAAATGATACCAGACAGGTTTCCTGCGACCAAACTTCCGCACAGTCAGTTCCAGATTCTTGTTCAGCAATTTGAAGGATCTATGAGATTTGCGAGCGGCGCGACACGCCACGTTTACCGGAAGGCACTCGACCGGCTTCTTGTTTTCGCGAAGAAGGACTCGTTCAGGTTCACACCCGAAGACTTCAGTCAATTCCGTCTGTGGCTTCTGAACGAAAGTAAACTCTCAAACAATACGGCAAACACATACATGACCGCATCGCGTAGGTTCTGCGAATTCCTTGTGGAAATGGGCGTGCTCCAGCAAAACCCTGCCTGGAGGGTCCACGGATCCGCTCAGAGCTTCAAGATCATGGGAGTCTCACTCTCCGAGGTGACAGAAGCCATCTCGAAAATAGGTAAATCGACACTCCTAGGGAAACGTGACTACGCATTTATATCGGTGATCTTTGAGTGCGGCACCACCATCTCGGAACTGATCAACGCGGACCTCGGTGATTTGAAACGGCGCGGAGATTCTGTGGAATTGTGGGTGAAGCCGAAGGGAATGCGGGGGAAGTATGAGGTCATCAAGGTCGGAAATCCGGCAAGCGAGGCTCTTTACGATTACATAGACTCCCGCGGCAATGTCGGCGCAGACTATCCGCTCTTCACAACGGTCCGCCAGGGAAGGGCTACGAAGACGAGGCTGTCCTTCCGGGGAGTCAGGGCTGCGATGAGGAAGCGTCTGAAGATCGATGACCGGCGGACACTGAGGCTCGACTCGCTCCGGACGTATTGCGCGGTCCGGTTGATGAAACAGGGTAGAAGCTCCGAAGAAATTAAAAACTTCATGCGATTCAAGAGTAACATGCCTTTCAGAAAAATACTGGTGAACTCTAAAGCTATGGCAGAAAGAAAATGAAATACGATTTTGTATCGATCGAAAAGAAGTGGCAGAAATATTGGGAAGAGCATAAGGTCTATCATGTCGATTTCACGGAAACCAGGTCTAAACTCTATTGTCTCGTCATGTTTCTCTACCCCAGCGCCGACAAGCTCCATATAGGACACTGGTATAATTTCGGTCCTACCGATACATGGGCGCGGTTCAAGCGGCTGAATGGATTCAACGTTTTCGAGCCTATCGGGTACGATGCGTTCGGGCTCCCCGCCGAGAACTACGCCATTAAGACAGGCGTTCACCCGCAGGACAGCACACGCAAAAATGTCGAGGTCATCCGTGAACAGCTGAGGTCCATGGGGGCGATGTACGATTTCGATTACGAGGTCGACACTTCGACGCCTGAATATTACAGGTGGACCCAGTGGGTATTCCTGCAGCTTTACAAGATGGGATTAGCATACAGGACAAACGCGCCTGTGAACTGGTGCCCAAAGGACCAGACAGTTCTTGCGAACGAGCAGGTGGTGGACGGCGTCTGCGAACGTTGCGGCACTCCCGTCATTCGCAAGTCGATGACACAATGGTTTTTCAGAATAACCGCCTATGCCGACAAACTTCTTGAAGGCCTCGACAGGATCGACTGGCCGGAGAGAACGAAGTTGATGCAGCGGAACTGGATCGGCCGAAGCGAAGGCGTTCAAATAGAATTCAAGATTGAGAATTCAGAATTCAGAATTGACGTATTTACCACTCGGCCCGATACTCTGTTCGGGGCAACTTATGTGGTACTCGCACCGGAGCATCCGCTGGTCGAGAAAATCACGAAACCTGAGCTCAAGACGAAAGTTAATGAATATGTCGATTTCGTCTCGCACGAAAATGAGATCGAGCGGACCTCGACCACGAAAGAGAAGACCGGCGTGCCGACGGGAGCGTTCGCAGTCAATCCAATAAGCGGTGAGAAGCTGCCGATATGGATCGCGGATTACGTCCTTTCCACTTACGGTACCGGTGCGGTCATGGCGGTTCCTGCTCACGACGAGCGCGATTTCGAGTTCGCAATGAAATACAAGCTGCCCATCAGAATTGTCGTGCAACCCAGGGACGGCAGGCTCGTTGAACCCCTGACGGCGTCATTTGTCGAGGAAGGGGTGGGCGTAAACAGCGGCCGCTTCACAGGTATGGAAAGCGCGGACGTATGGGATGGAATAGCCGACGAGCTTCAGAAGATCGGCGCAGGTTCGAGGAAAGTGAACTTCCGCATTCGTGACTGGCTGCTCTCTCGTCAAAGATATTGGGGTGCACCGATACCGATAGTTTACTGTGATGTGTGCGGGGAAGTGGGTGTTCC
>JAJYJD010000021.1 GCA_021789755.1 Bacteroidota bacterium | reverse complement strand
AAGCATTACAAGTATTTGAAATAAGATTTGCGCGAGTCGATCGAAATGCGGGTTGGTTGAGAATCGCCCCTGCATTCTTCGATGTTTTTTTGTATCCTTCGCGCTATATTGATGAAAAATAGTAATTAATGTGAAGATGTACGTCCCGATAAGAAATTTTACTCCAGGGGAGTGCCCGCCCCCCATGAGTTCGCCGAATGGCGAGTTTCAAAATATCCCCGTGGACAATTGAAGAATCAATGACTCTTCCCGCCTTTTTGTCCGCGTGTTTTCTGAAGCTCATACCGGGACCTGTGGGGCGCTCTCGACAGTGGTCACAAGTGTCAATTCAGATATGATTAAATAAGGAGAAATATGATTTACGGCTCTGGTCTGAATATCTCCCTGCTGCTGTTCGACTCGACGAGCCTCCTCTCCCTGAGTTGGGTGGACTCGCTCGTAATCGGTCTCTATTTCGTGTTCGTGCTGGGTATCGGCTACTACTTGCTGAGATTTACCAAAACCGGAGAGGACTTCTTCCTGGCCGGCAGGAAGATGAGCTCGTGGGTCGCCGGCCTTTCATTTGTCGCTGCCAATCTCGGATCGCTGGAACTCATGGGGTGGGCAGCGTCCGCCTACCAGTACGGCATCCTGGCTACTCACTGGTACTGGATCGGTGCAATTCCCGCGATGCTTTTCCTCGCCATAGTTATGATGCCATTCTACTATATCAGCAAGACACATTCTGTACCCGGGTATTTGAAATTGCGGTACGGGGAGTCGGCGAGCATGCTATCGGCGGTATCTTTCGCTTTCATGACGGTCCTCATGAGCGGCATCAACATGTTTGCGATGGCGCTCGTGATGAAGGTTGTCCTCGGTTGGAGCATCGATTTCAGCATTTGGGTGTCTTCAATCACCGTTATGGTTTATGTCGTTCTCGGCGGACTCCTTTCGGCAATTTTCAATGAAGTCCTCCAGTTCATGCTAATATGGCTCGGCGCGCTTGTAATCCCGGTACTCGGTCTTATCGAGACCGGCGGCTGGAGCGGCATGGTCGCGAGAATACATCAGAATTTCCCGGCCGGAGATTACACTCATCTCTGGAGCACTCTGGGATCGTTCAAGGACAATCCGATGGGTATTCATTGGACCGGAATTGTTTTCGGTCTGGGGTTCATCATCTCGTTCGGATATTGGTCGACAGATTTTCTTGTGGTTCAGAGAGTGCTCTCCGCAAAGGATCTGCGTTCGGCTAAAATGGCCCCCGTGATCGGGGCCGCATTCAAAATGATGGTGCCTTTCATAGTCATCCTTCCCGGACTCCTGGGACTTGCAGTTATGCCGGGCCTGGTCGGACAACAGGTGGCAAGTGCCACGGGTGCGCACAGTTACAACGAGGTCCTTCCGCTGATGCTCGCAAGATATGCCGGACCCGGACTGCTTGGACTCGGTGTAACGGCCCTCATCGCGGGATTCATGTCAGGTATGGCCGGAAACGTGACTGCATTCTCTACGGTCTGGACCTATGATATTTATCGCCCGATGCACGTGAAGCTTACGAAGAGCGAGCGGTCCGATGAGTATTATGTGAAGATGGGAAGATGGTCGACGATTGTAGGCGTCATAATCAGCATCGGAGCGGCCTATCTTGTCCAACAGTTTGCCAGTATAATGGACTATGTCCAGGCGTTGTTTAGTTTCTTCATCGCGCCGCTATTCGGCACGGTCATACTTGGGATGCTCTGGAAGAGAGCTACCGCGGCCGGAGGCTTCTGGGGATTACTCGCCGGCACTCTCTCTTCGATCGGGATGTATGTCTGGGTAAAGCTCGACCCGAGCGCGCTTGGAATCATAGCCCTCTCCAAATACGCCAAACCCATGGCCGATGATATGTACCGCGCCCTGTGGTGCTGGCTGATCACGGTTTTCGTGACCATTGTCGTCAGCTACTTCACCGAACCACGACCCGAGGCAGAGTTGAACGGGCTTGTCAGGGGATGCACCGTTATTCCTTCCGAAGGTGACTTGCCGCTCATTAAACGCCCGATATTTTGGGCAGGCGTTATCTTCGTGATATTCGTAGTGCTAAACATTATTTTCTGGTAAGAGGAGAGCGCAATGACAGACAACAAACGTATCTCGATATGGTTCTTCATCGGAACCCTGCTGCTCCTGTACGGCATTATAATTACAAGCGCGAGCGTCTACGATGCTGGACATCCGGACTTCGGTAGAGCAACCGTACTCCAGAACATGAATTTCGGAATCTGGTGGGGCATCCTCCTGATTATAATTGGACTGATCTACTTCGTCGGCTTCCGGCCGTGGAAGAAGAACGCCAAAACATGACGTTCGATTTGCAGGATGCTTTGCCGAAAGTGGCATAAACAGAATGGAGAACTGCTATCATGAAATTGTCGATCGTATTAGTGAGCATGGCGGTAATGTCAGCAATGGCATTCTGCCAACCAAACCAGAAGGCTGGAGACATGATTGAGAAGGAAGCATTCGGGAAATTACCCGACGGACGTGAGGCTTATCTCTATACTCTGGAGAACAAATCGGGAATGGTTGTTAAAGTCAGCGACTACGGAGCGACAATAGTCTCGATATTCGTCCCCGACAAGAGCGGCAAGCTGGAAGATGTGACGTTCGGTTACGATAACGTTTCAGGATATGCAAACGGGACCCAGTTTTTCGGCGCGACGATCGGCCGATATGCCAATCGAATCGCGAGAGGGACGTTCACACTTGATGGGAAAGTCTATCATCTCCCGATCAATAACGGCCTGAACTCACTACACGGCGGACCGGCAGGTTTCTACAAGCAGCTCTGGACCGCCGAACCTGTGGAGACTAAAGAAGGACCCTCAGTAAAATTCACTTACGTGAGCAAGGACGGCGAGGAGGGATATCCCGGTACTTTAACCGCGACAGTAACTTTCACCCTGACTAAAGACAATGCCTTGCACATTCACTATGCGGCCAAAACCGATAAGCCGACCGTCGTTAATCTGACAAACCACAGCTATTTCAACCTCAGCGGAGATCCGACAAAGAGTATACTCGACGAGGAGCTGATGATAAACGCAAAAGATTATACGCCGGTCGATACTACGCAGATTCCGACCGGCAAGATACTACCGGTTGCGAAAACTCCTATGGACTTCCGAAAATTGACGGTCATCGGATCACGCATTAACGACGACAGTGAGCAACTCAAGATCGGGCATGGGTATGATCTAAACTGGGTGTTGAACGACTACAATAAGAAAGTTCGTAAAGTCGCCGAGCTGTATGACCCCTCGAGCGGAAGGGTGCTCGATGTTTACACCGATCAGCCTGGTATCCAATTCTATAGCGGCAATTTTCTGGATGGTTCGCAGGTAGGGAAGAAAGGGATAGCTTACAAATTCAGAACGGCACTTTGCCTGGAGACACAACATTACCCCGATTCCCCCAACGAGCCGAAGTTCCCGTCAACGACGCTGCTTCCGGGCAAGACATATCAGACGACCACTATATTCAAATTCTCGGTGAAGAAATAAGCCGATCAATTGTTTTTCGAAGCCGCTTGAACACGCTTCGGCGAGTAGAATGGAGCATTTATCCCGTGAATGCGGCATTTTGTGCACCATCATTCTAATCAGAAATCAATGAGGCGTTACGCAATAGGTCTCGACTTCGGGACAAATTCATGCCGCTCGCTCATCGTCGATGTCTGTGACGGAACCGAACTGGCGTCGAGTGTCTTTCCATACCCTTCGGGGACAGAGGGGATCATAGTCGATGCATCCGACCTGAATCTCGCTCGGCAAAATCCTGCGGATTACCTGAAGGGAATTGAAGTCACAATCGGTGAAGCACTGAGGAAGGCTCGCGAAAGCGATCCGGGATTCAGGGCTGAAGGCGTCATCGGTATAGGAGTAGACACGACCGGCAGCAGTCCCATGCCTCTGGATGCCGAGGGGGAACCGCTTTGTTCGCATGAGAAGTTCAAGGATGATTTGGCAGCATACGTGTGGCTCTGGAAAGACCATACAAGTTACCGGGAAGCCGACCAGATTACAGCTCTAGCTGCAAAGATGCGACCGCAATATCTGGGGAAGATCGGTGGCGTATATTCATCGGAATGGTGGTGGAGCAAAATACTTCACTGCAAAAACGTATCCGCCGGGGTTTTCGAGTCGGCAGCGAGCTGGGCTGAAATATGTGATTGGATCCCGGCGCATCTTACGGGGGAACTCCGTCCGGCAAAAATGAAACGCAGCGTTTGCGCGGCGGGCCACAAGGCAATCTTCAATTCAAGTTGGGATGGATTACCTGATGAAGAGTTTCTGAAAACCCTTTCACCCGGCCTCGAGAGACTCAGAAACCGCCTTTATAAGACCGCTTACACCTCCGATCAGCGAATCGGATATTTGTCGAAGGAGTGGGCTGAGAAACTGGGCTTATCGACTGGCGTTGCAATCGCGGTCGGCGCCTTCGACGCACACATGGGCGCAGTTGGAGCAAGCATATCTCCCGGTACTCTGGTCAAGATTATGGGCACAAGCACCTGCGATATTATGATTTCTCCGTCGCACGAGAAGTTGAAAGATATTCCAGGCGTATGTGGAATTGTCGACGGATCGGTAATGAACGGGTTTTACGGAATAGAGGCCGGGCAATCCGCGGTGGGCGATATCTTTCTCTGGTTTATCAATAATTTGGTACCGGAAAAGTACGGTAGGACCTCGGACGACAAATTCGCCAGCCTGAATGAAGCCGCCTCACGTTTGAAAGCGGGCGAATCGGGCCTGCTCGCCCTCGACTGGAATAATGGCAATCGAACTATTCTAGTCGACGTGCGATTGTCAGGGCTGCTTCTCGGACAGACGTTGCATACACAACCTCACGAAATCTATCGCGCGCTACTGGAGGCTACTGCATTCGGTGCACTCGAAATAATCCAAAGAATAGAAGAGTACGGTGTATCCATTAGAGAGGTCGTCAATTGCGGCGGGCTTGCCAGCAAGAATCCTTTCTTGATGCAAATATATGCCGACATAACCGGCAGACCCATGAAGATTTCGCGCAGCGACCAGACGCCAGCCCTCGGTGCAGCCGTATTCGCCGCAGTCGCAGCCGGAAAGGACGGAGGAGGTTACGGGTCGGTCTCCGATGCACAGAAAGCGATGACAGGCATGGGTAAGGTTTTTGAACCTATACGAGCAAACCATGATGTGTATATGCGGCTATACGCGCTTTATCGCCAGCTGCACGACGGTTTCGGAACGCGCACATGGTCGGGAACTATGTACAACGTAATGAAAGACCTTCTGAACATCAGGGATGAGGTCAGGAGAAATCACGGTGCTTGAACAACTGAAGGAGGACGTGTGGAGGGCGAATCTCGATCTTGTGAAATACGGTCTCGTCGTCCTCACATGGGGAAACGTGAGCGGCATAGACAGGGATGCAGGCCTCGTAGTTATCAAACCGAGCGGTGTTGATTACGAGAAGCTGACACCGGACGAAATGGTCGTGGTCGATCTGGCAGGCAACGTCGTAAACGGTTCAAAACGCCCTTCTTCTGATACACCGACACATATCCAACTGTACAAATCGTTCCGGAAGATCGGGGGCATCACTCACACTCACAGTATTAACGCGGCTGCATTTGCTCAAGCCCGTGTTGAGATATCATGCCTCGGCACCACACACGCGGACTATTTTGCCGGCCCGGTACCTGTAACTCGATTTCTGACGAAGAAAGAAATTGACCGTGCATATGAACTGAACACAGGGAAAGTCATTGTCGAGAGATTCAGGCAAATTGACTATGAGTCAATCCCCGGAGTGCTGGTAGCGGGGCATGGTCCTTTTTGCTGGGGAAGGGATGCGAGTAGTTCGGTCAGGAACGCGCTCATACTCGAACGCGTAGCCGAGATGGCTCTCAAAACAATGGCACTCAATCCGAAAACAAAGAAATTATCCGGGCATTTCCTGAACAAACACTTCGAAAGGAAACACGGGAAAGGCGCATACTACGGCCAGGATAGCGACTGACAACCGGCTGATCTCTGTAAGTTCTCTTGTTGAAAACTCGCCGGAGCCCGGAAAGCCGATCACGTAAGAAGAGAGAGTTACTCATGATAGATTTGAAGAAATACGAGATCTGGTTCGCGACAGGAAGCCAGCATCTGTACGGTCCGGAAACGTTGAAACAGGTCGACAGAAATTCCGAGACCATTGTAAAAGGCCTGAACGCATCAGGAAATATCCCCGTCAGGATACTCTTCAAACCGGTTCTAACGAATCCGGATGCCATCAGGACACTCTGCCAGGAGGCGAACAACAATCCAAATTGCATCGGCCTGATTACCTGGATGCACACCTTTTCGCCGTCAAAAATGTGGATCGCTGGACTTAAAATACTTGCAAAGCCTTTCCTCCATCTGCACACGCAATTCAACCGCGATATACCCTGGGACTCAATCGACATGGACTTCATGAACCTGAACCAATCAGCACATGGTGACAGGGAATTCGGTTTCATCGCCAGCAGGATGGGCAAACGCAGGAAAATTGTGGCCGGACACTGGGAGGACGAAGCCGCGCAGAAGCAAATAGGCAACTGGTCACGTGTGGCCTCGGCCTGGGCAGACGCGCAGGGGGCAAAGTTCGCAAGATTCGGCGACAATATGCGGGAAGTTGCTGTGACCGAGGGAGACAAGGTTGAGGCACAAATCAGGCTCGGGTATTCTGTTAATGGATACGGCGTAGGTGACCTGGTCAAATATGTGAATGAAGTTTCAGACAAGGACGTGGATCAGTTGATCGACAGGTATTTCTCGGAGTATATCGTTTCGAAAGAAGCGGCGAAGGGCGGAGGGAAGCACGGAACCTTACGCGACGGTGCGAGGATCGAGCTCGGGCTTCGCGCGTTTTTAAAGGACGGCGACTTTAAGGGTTTCACAACGACGTTCGAAGATCTTCATGGACTGAAGCAACTCCCGGGGCTTTCCGTACAGCGACTGATGTCGGATGGTTACGGCTTCGGAGCAGAGGGGGACTGGAAAACCGCGGCGCTGGTAAGAGGCATGAAGGTGATGTCGGAAGGGCTCGAAGGCGGGACTTCTTTCATGGAAGACTACACGTACCATATGGATCCCGCCGGCATGAAAGTACTTGGCGCTCACATGCTGGAAGTGTGTGAATCTATTGCCTCAGGAAAGCCGCGGCTCGAGGTGCATCCTCTGAACATCGGCGGCAGAGATGATCCCCCCAGATTAGTATTCAGTGTAGCCGCGGGTCCCGCCATTAACGCATCGCTGATCGATGTCGGTAATCGTTTCCGCCTCGTGGTGAACGAAGTGAACGTAGTCCCTCCCGAGAAACCTTTGCCGAAGCTGCCGGTCGCTCGCGCCGTCTGGGTGCCGAAGCCAAATCTCCGGGTCGCTGCCGGGGCGTGGATACTGGCAGGAGGAGCCCATCACACCGGATTCAGCAAAGCGTTGACTTCGGATTTCATGGAAGACTACGCCGACATAGCCGGTATCGAGTATCTCCTGATAGATGATTCCACTAAGCTCTCCGAATTCAAGAAGGAGCTTCGCTGGAACGAGATGTACTATGAGATGGGCAGGGGAATCTGAAAGAAAGCGGGGATAAAATGGTGGGCAGTACAGGATTCGAACCTGTGACCCCGTGCGTGTAAGGCACGTGCTCTGAACCAGCTGAGCTAACTGCCCAATTTCATCAAAGAGCTTGCAACCAACCGGTGGAGAGTTGAATGCCATAAACCGGTTGAGTCCCGGGATTCGAGCGGAACGAAATTCCGCCTTTGCGGGACGAAGCTAACTGCCCCCAGGGAATTCCAACTCAGATCCACGTTAATCGGCTTTTGAGAGCGGGAGACGGGGATCGAACCCGCGACATCCAGCTTGGGAAGCTGGCGTTCTACCGCTGAACTACTCCCGCAAATTAACCGTCACTGCCATAAAGAACTGAGCCGCACACGATCAGATGCCTGCTCGTGACTGGCGGCCCATCCTGGAAGAACATGTTAAATATGCACCGGATTTCTCTGAATTTCAATAACCCGGGGTAACGCCGCCGCGCAGGTAGAGGACCGCGAACACAAGGTGAACTTGCATCGCGGGAGGGCCTTGACATCTTATTACTAATTAGGTATATTATAATTCGTAAGGTTTGAATTGAAAGTAATGAGATGAAGACTACAAAAAAGTACGGTAAGAAGGTGGACCAGGCTCTGAGCCTCTGGGTTAAACTCGCGAGAGCGGCTAATACCATGTCCACATTAACGGTCCGCGAAATTGCGAGTCACGGCCTGACAGAAGCCCAATTTGGCGTTATCGAGGCATTAGGGCACCTCGGTCCCATGAAAGTGGGCGAACTCTGTTCGAAGAACCTTTCCTCGGGAGGAAATATGACCGTCGTTGTCGACAATCTTGTGAGGGATGGGTTGGTCGACAGGGCTCAATCGGCTGACGACCGCAGGGCTTACATAGTTAAACTTACCGTAAAGGGAATGAAGCTATTTGACGACATTTTCGTACG
Source organism: Bacteroidota bacterium (assembly GCA_021789755.1). Lineage (GTDB taxonomy): Bacteria > Bacteroidota > Ignavibacteria > Kryptoniales > JAKASW01 > JAKASW01. The sequence goes on along the minus strand of JAJYJD010000021.1, from coordinate 13,845 downwards.
TCACGCCAGGTACGTAACGGACCTTGTTTATTCGGCCCTCTCCGATCAAGAAATCGCACAATTGTCTCCATTGCTCAAGAAACTCGGGCTCAGCCTGAGGGAGAGATTGTAATCGTCAGGGCCGATACAATTTACTATGAACCGAAAAGTCTTAGTGTTAATCAAGAACAACAACTAACAGTCTAAACCATGAAAGGAATATATTATGTCACTCTGGAAAATTGATCCGGTGCACTCTGAAGTTAAATTCAAAGTACGTCATCTCGTCGTATCGAACGTTACAGGACGTTTCGACAAGTTCGATGCCACAGTTGAGGCAGAAAAGGAAGATTTCTCCGACGCCAAAATACAATTTACGGCTGAAGTCGACAGCGTGAACACGAAGAACGATCAAAGGGACGGGCATCTCAAATCACCCGACTTTTTCGATGCCGCCAACCATCCCAGAATCACCTTCCTGTCGAAGTCGGTCACCAGGAAATCAGACAACGACTATGAAATAGTTGGCGATCTCACAATCCGCGGGATCACCAGGGAAGTCAAGCTCGCCGCGACATACAACGGAACCGTGAAAGGTTTCGGCGGGACCGAGGTCGTCGGTTTTGAAGTCGCCGGAAAGATAAGCCGTTTCGATTTCGGGCTTCATTGGAATGCGCTTACGGAGGCCGGCGGAGTAGTAGTCAGCGAAGAAGTTAAACTGGAAATCGAAGCTGAATTCAATCGTGCTGAAGGCGCAAAGAAAGCCGCCTGATCAGCTTCGCGCAAGCCTGTCCGCGGGAGGTTTCGTGTGGAGGCGAGTCGGACCGCCGCCAGCGAACCTCTCTACGGGAGGCAAATCTTGCCGAGCACAGTATTTCGTGATGACCCCGTCACCTGATGAAGGTTCGCCCTATTTCCTGAAATGGTTTCATTGGCGAGGACTGCAAAGCAAATAGCTTCTTTCGCATCAGATGAAATACCGACATCTTCAGCAGGTCTGACTTTTGCGGCGGCGAAGTGGCCGCGAAGAGAGTTCAGAATAAACAAATTATGTGCTCCACCCCCGCTTACGAAGAGCTCATCGATATTTCCTCTGATTTTCAAATACAGCATATAATTTGTGTAGACGGCTGTCGACGTGAATTCTGAAACAGTCGCGATCAAGTCCTCCTTTCTACGGGACCCATAGCGCGAAAGAAGGTTCGTGATGAATGCCCCTCCGTAAAGTTCCCGGCCGGTGGATTTCGGTGGCGGCCTTCGGACAAATTCATCGGCCATCAGCCAATCCATTATGTCACCCTGGATCTTACCTGAAGAAGCTATATCGCCGTCGCGGTCAAAGTTGTCTCCGAACAGCTCCTTAGTCAGCTGATCTATAATCATATTCCCCGGTCCCGTGTCGAATGCAAGAACGTCATCTGCTTCGCAGCCCCTTGGAAGGTAAGTTATGTTTGCAATACCACCGATATTGAGAAGCGCACGCGTGACTGCCGCGGAACGAAACATGATATAGTCGAAGTACGGTACTAACGGCGCGCCCTGGCCGCCGAGTGCGACGTCCCCGACACGAAAGTCTCCGACTGTAACTATCCCGGTGAGTTTCGCGAGAACTGAAGGGTCTCCGATCTGGAGCGTTGCCGCCACGCTCTTGCCGAACATGTCCACTCTTTCAGGTAAATGCTGGATCGTCTGGCCATGTGAGCCGATCAAATCCACATCCGCGGCTCGGACCCCTGCCTGCTTGCATAAAGTCCCGACAGCGTCCGCGTATAGCTCCGCCAGAAGGAAGTTGAGTCTGGCAATATCCGCAACGTCGCTGGTGCCGCTCTCCGAATTCTTCAGTACGAGCTCCTTAAACCCGGAAGGGAAAGGGACTGCAACGAATCCGGCCAGCCTGAGTTTGGTGAACGTGCCGCTTCCATCGATCTCGACCAGGGCTGCATCAATGCCGTCCAGACTTGTCCCGCTCATCAAACCGATTACCAGCTTCTTTCGCTTATCGGATAACTTGATTAACTGTTTCATTTTCGGATGGCTTTCGACTAAATTTCCTGATGGAACCATATAAGCCCGATAAATCGGTCCTGATCGGCGCGCACATGTCGGTCGCCGGCGGGTTGTACACCGCCTTCGAAAGGGCCGAGCGTGTCGGATGCACCACCATGCAGATATTCACGAAAAACTCCAACCAGTGGAACGACCCGGAACTTACTGCCGAAGACATACAAAAATACCGCGAGGCCGAGAATAAATCAAAAGTTCGGGTAGTAGTCTCACACGATTCTTACCTGATCAATCTATGCGGTGCGACCAGGGAACTGCTTCAGAGATCGAGAACGGCATTCATCAATGAGATAAGAAGGTGTCAGCTTCTTGGAATAAAGTATGTGATATTCCATCCCGGCGCTCACAAGACTCTGGAAAGAAAAGAAGGCCTTCGACTGGTCGCAGACTCGATCAACCGTGCCCACGCCGCTACTTCCGGGTCGGATGTCATCACGCTCATCGAAACTACTGCAGGCCAGGGAACCACCGTGGGAACCAGCTTCCCGGAAATTGCGGAAATTATTTCGATGGTCAGGGACGCCGGGCGTGTCGGCGTATGTCTGGACACTTGCCATATATTCGCGGCCGGCTACGACATCAGATCTGAATCGACATACGAAAAGACGATGAGGGATTTCGAGAGTCTGATCGGATTTTCAATGCTTCACGCGGTCCATTTCAACGATGCGAAGAAGCCGCTAAACTCACACGTCGATCGACACGAACATATAGGAAGAGGTGAGATTGGAAAAACAGCCTTCCGTCTCATGATGAACGACGAAAGGCTTGTCTCAATCCCCAAGATTCTGGAAACACCCAAGGGCGAAGACGGATACCGGATGGACATAGAAAACCTGAAGTTGCTTGGTTCTCTTGTAACAAGGCGACGCCGGAAGTAGATCCTTTTCAGGCAGGCTCGCTGCCAACCGCGAGATTTGATTTCATGCGGTCGGGCTTAACCCTTCAATATACCAAGCTTTCTCCCTATCTTGTCGAATGCATTTATAGCCTTATCGAGGTGTTCCCTGGAGTGTGCGGCCGAGATCTGGACGCGGATCCTGGCTTGTCCCTTCGGCACGACCGGGTACGAAAACCCTATGACATATATTCCTTCTTTCAGAAGTTCGTTGGCAAAATCCGTAGCGAGCTTGGCATCGTAAAGCATGATCGGGACGATCGGATGCTCGCCTGGCCTTATCTCGAAGCCCCGTTTCGTCATTTCCTTCCGGAAGTAGGTGGTGTTCTGCTCGAGCTTGTCGCGCAACTCGGTTGTGGATTCGAGGAGATCGAAAACCGCGATTGCTGCACTGACAATAGGGGGAGGGAGAGTGTTGGAGAAGAGATATGGCCGCGATCTCTGCCTGAGGAGTTCTATTATCTCTTTTCTGCCGCTCACGAACCCGCCTGAAGCGCCGCCCGCCGCTTTCCCGAGCGTGCTGGTGATCAGATCGACCCTTCCCATGACATTCCTGTATTCAATGCTCCCGCGGCCCGTTTTGCCGACGAAGCCTGTAGCATGCGAATCGTCTACCATCACGAGCGAGTTATATTTTTCAGCCAGGTCGCAAATTGTGTCGAGCTTCGCTATGTCGCCATCCATGGAGAACACTCCGTCGGTTGCTATCATCCTGAATCTCGAGCCCGCAGCCTCTTTCAGCTTCTCCTCGAGGTCTGCCATGTCTGCGTGTTTGTATCTTAACCTGGCGGCTTTGCAGCTCCTTATGCCGTCGATTATGCTGGCGTGATTCAACTCGTCCGATATAATCGCATCTTCTTCACCGAGTAGCGGCTCAAACACACCGCCGTTCGCATCGAAACATGCGACATAGAGAATAGTATCCTCCATGTGGAGGAACTTGGATATCTTGTTCTCCAGCTCTTTATGAATATCCTGGGTGCCGCATATGAACCTGACGGACGACATACCATAGCCGCGCTCGTCTAGACCGCGCTTTGCGGCCTGGACCACTTTCGGGTGGCTGGAGAGGCCGAGATAGTTATTGGCACAGAAGTTCAAAACTTCATTCCCGCCGGCAAGCTTAATTACCGCGCCCTGTTGCGACGCTATGATTCTTTCTTCTTTGTAAAGCCCGTTTTCACGAATGCTGCCGATCTGACTCGCAAGATGCTCTTTGAATTTGCCGTACATGAGATTCTCCTCGGTTTTGTGACAGCCGCGATTTGATCTTGTACAATCAGGAATGCGCGGGATGTCGGAATAAGCGCCAATCACATTATCTGTGAAGCCACCGCAAATTCTGCCGGTTCGTACCCGGTGCCAGAAATGATTGCCAGCTATTTTAGCCAGCGTGGCCTGAAAAATCAATCACGCAGATCGGGGAGGCTTTGGCTCACTGACAGTATTAGGGGGAACTTCGCCGGGCTTGGGGCGGGTTATAGTTGCAGATGGACTTCTGCGACAGCCTACGGGCGACACTTCTTTATTTTGATCTGTTTGAATACCCGCTGACCGAAACGGAGCTATTCATGTTCATGCCCGAATATATTGACTTCAGCACATTCAAAGCGAGAATCGGGAAGGCCGGGCTAACTTCTTCAGATGGCCTGTATCATCTACGGCCGGGGTTCGACCTGCCGCTTATTCGGCGAACCCGCGAGAGAAGGGCAAAGTGGATGTTGACTGCCTCATCGGTCGTCGGCAAAGTGATCCGCTGCTTTCCGTTCGTCAGGGGAGCCTTCCTGTCCGGTTCACTGAGCAAAGGTGTCGATGACGGGAATGCGGATATCGATCTCTTTATCGTCTCTGCGGAACACAGACTCTGGATATGCAAGTCGATCCTTACATTAATCAAGAAGTCTTTCCTGCTTAACAAAAAGAAATTTCTTTGCCCGAACTACTTCGTAACAGAAGAACATCTCGAGATCCCGGAAAAAAATATCTTCACGGCCACTGAGCTGATCACGCTGCGGCCGCTGTATAATGAGGCGATGCTTGAAAGGCTGATTGGAGCTAACGGCTGGATACGCGAATTCTATCCGAACTATAAATTAGAACACTCGTACCGTCCCATTCATAATCCATTTGTGCAAAAGGCCCTTGAGCTTCCGATGAGTGACGGTTACTCCGCCAGGCTGGACGAAAGGATTATGAACTACTACAAGCGGGTGTGGAAACGAAGGTATCCCGACTACTCCGAGCACGAACGCGAATTTCTCTTTCGAACGACGCCCTTTGCGTCCAAGGTGCATCCAAATGACTACCAGTCTAAGATCATCGGTGCGTATGAACGGCGCCTGTGCAACGAAGGGCTTACCAGGTTGACGAGGCTAAATGGCTGACGTCCTTCTCACTCATTCGTATTTTATGAGGTTCGATCGGAAGCAGTGGAGGAGCATGCAGCCTTACGCACCGCTCGGGACACTTTATGCAGCAAGTGTCCTGCGAAGCTCAGGATTGGAAGTGGCTCTTTTTGATTCCATGCTGGCAAAATCGGAGGATGAGCTCTGTGGCGCTATAAGCCGTCATCGCCCTCGAATCATTGCCGTGTATGACGACAGCTTCAACTACCTGACCAAGATGTGCCTCGAACGGATGAGAGTCGCGGCGTTCAGAATGATCGAGACCTCGAAACGTGCGGGCTGCATCGTCATAGTGTCGGGTTCTGATTCCACCGACCATGTCGCGGAGTACCTCGCCAGGGGAGCGGATTATGTGATAACGGGAGAGGGCGAATACACACTCCTGGAATTGTGCTCGGGCATTGTGCGCGAGGATGTATTCGACCCGCAATCTGTGGACGGGGTCAGTTACTGCTCGAAGGGAGAAATTGTACGAAGCAAACCACGCAAGTTGATGAAAGGACTCGACGATCTCCCGTTTCCCGCCTGGGACCTGGTGGATATCGAATTATACAGAAAGAAATGGTCGCGCCACGGTTATTTCTCGATGAATGTAGCGACGACGCGCGGGTGCCCCTTTGGCTGCAACTGGTGCGCAAAACCGGTCTACGGGAGGGTGTATAATTCTCGTTCTCCGCAGAACGTGGTCGCTGAACTTCTGATGCTGAAGGAGAAATACGGCGCAGAACATATCTGGTTCTGCGACGACATCTTCGGCTTAAAACCGGGATGGATAGAGGAGTTCAATCGAGAGATGGTACGGAGGCAAGTCGGGGTCAGGTATAAATGCCTCTCCCGGCCCGACTTGTTAATTAGAGAGGATACCTTCGATGCACTCGCTGAGTCAGGATGCGAGACGGTGTGGATCGGAGCCGAGAGCGGGGAACAAAAGATATTGGACGCCATGGAGAAAGGGACGACTGTGGAGCAGATAAAGCTTGCTACACGGAAACTGAAACAGGTAGGGATCAGGGTCGGTTACTTCCTTCAGTTTGGCTATCCGGGAGAGGATTATGCAATGATCCGAAAAACCATCGACCTCCTTCGCGAAGAAATGCCCGACGAGATCGGCATTTCGGTATCCTATCCGATGCCGGGGACAGAATTTTATGATGTCGTGAAGGAAAGTCTCGGTAAAAAGAAAAACTGGTTTGACAGCGATGATCTCGACCTTCTGTTTCCGGCAGAATTCCAGCCGCGCTTCTATCGCATACTCCACAGGGTCATACACAGGCTGCACCGGCTTCGTCGAATCAGGAAGGGGCAGGAACCCCTTTCGATGAGGTCAGTGCTTGCGTGCATCTACTATACGCTCACGCTTCCGCTTTATCTTCTGGGAATGAAAGTGATGAGGACAAGGAACGCAAATCGAATTGCGATTCGTCACGGGGCAATCAATTCGCCATGAAAAGCAATGGCCAAGCGCCTGATGTCGCAGTAGAAGTTGCGGCTGCCCTCGAACGATATGCCACGGAGTATATGAGAAACGTAGAGGCTCCTCATTTTCTGAGGGCGCGGAAAGTTGTGATTGACTACTTTCTTACTCTTCTCAACAAAGGCTGCAGGGTCCTGGACATCAACTGCGGAACAGGTATCGACTCGATAGAAATTGCCCGCCATGGGCACAGTGTAAAAGGCATCGACATTTCTTCTGCGATGATCTCATTCGCAAAGGAAAGCATTTCTGCCGGAGAACTTTCCGGGAGAGTAGAAGCCGAGGTGGGCGACTACCGGTCGCTTCCGAAGCCTGATGTCCTATTCGACTCGGTAATCTCAAATTTCGGGGGAATAAATTTCGCGCAAAATCTGGACCCGGTCTTCGCATCTGTTCGCAGAAATTTGTCTGACGGCGGGTTGTTCCTTGTAAACTCGGTATCACGCTTCTCTATTATGGAGTCTCTGACTTTCGCAATTAGGGGGAAAATCGGAAAATCTGTGCGCAGGTTATCGGGGGGTACCGCAAGGATAGGTGGTACGTATGTCAGGCTTTACTATCACAGCCGGGCCTCCTTTTTAAGGACTGCCGAACTATTCGGGTTTCGGCTCGTCGACTCTTTCGGGCTCAATATTTTAGCGCCGCCGTTGTGGGCGGAGGATTTCTTTCGTTTTCATCCAAAGCTGGCAGGAATTCTGGAAGGGGTCGATGATAAGATAAGGCGGGTGCCGCTTATACGATCGGCGGGTGATTTCATGATATTGGTTTTCAGGAAAACAGATGGGGAAAGGCGATCGAATGAAAGGCCGGGCGGAAGTGATCTTACGCCCGGGTCTTAGCTTATAATTCTTCCGCTTTCAGCTCGCGTTTGAATTTCTCTTCGAAGATCGTGTACAGGGTTGGGACAAATATCAGCGTCAGGAAAGTGGAGACGGTCAGGCCGCCGATCACCGCGATAGCCAAAGGCGCTTGTGACTGATCGCCGCCCATCCCGAATGCCATCGGAAGCAGACCGAGAACAGTAGCCAGAGAAGTCATCAATATCGGCCGGAGTCGCGTTCTTCCGCCCAGTGTTACTGCCTCATGAAGCTCAACTCCTCGTTTCCTCAGCCGGTTTATGTAGTCGATCAGCAAAATGCCGTTCGACACAACAATGCCGACCATGACGATTACGCCTTCGAAGGAAGTGACAGAGAGACTCGTGTTAGTGAGGAACAACGCCCAGACGACACCTGCCACACCGAGCGGAACTGTGAACATTATGATAAAAGGATCGACGAGTGACTGGAACTGCGACGCCATCACCATATAGACCATTATGATGGCGAGAAGGAGGGCAAGGAGAAGCGATTTGAAGGTGCTTTTCTGCTGCTCAATGTTACCGCTCTGGACAACCTGAAAACCGATCGGAACGGACAGTTTACTCAATCGTGCTTGAATGTCCGATGATACGCTTCCAAGATCCCTTCCGGTCACGTTGGCAGTCACGTCGATAATTCTCTGCTGATACTTTCTGTCGATCTCAACGGGCGTGCTGGCCATCTCCACCCGGGCGATGTTTCCCAACTTCACTAATTGGCCCGACGAACTGGGAACCGTCAACTTGCCGATATCGTCGATGCGATTTCGATCGGTTGAGTCCAGGCGAACCAGGATGTTGTACTGGTTACCGGTCTGGGGATCGGTGTACTGTGAGGCTACGGCGCCGTCAATTGCGGTTGCCACGGTATTTGCAATATCGGCGACGTTTACCCCGAGTGCGCCGGCTTTCACCCTATCGACCACCACTTTTAACTGCGGCATATTGGGATCCATGCTGATTTGCGCGTCGGTCGCACCGGGTGTCGTCCTGACCATATCCAAAACCTGATGCGCAAGGTTCATCCCGGTCTGCAGGTTATATCCCATGATTGCAACGTCGATAGGCGCGTTTGAGCCGAAGTTCAGCAAGAAGTGAAGAAAGCCGCCAGGCGCAAGAAAAATCCGCGCCCCAGGAAGCGCCATCAATCTTGGCCGGAGGGCATTCATTATTTGATCTTCAGACCGTTGTCTTTTTGTGGGGTCAATGAGCTGTACTTGAATGTTCGCTGCATAAGTGCCGGCGTTCTGGCTGAATAGATTCCCGCTTTTCTCATTCGGAACGCCGATATCCGAAATAATCTTCGTCGTTTCGGGCGCATACTTTCTGATGAGGTGCTCGACATTCGCGACATATTTCTCCGTCTCTTCCATGCGAGTACCGACGGGCAGTTTAACGGTCACTGAAAATTGACTCTCATCAGTATTGGGGAAGAACTCAGTTCCTACAAATTTGAAAAGCAAAAACGAAACAACTGCAAACCCCGCGACGCCAAAGATTACTTGCTTTCTATGCCTCAGTGCGGTCCCGATTATCCTCTGATATGTGTTGTCGAGTTCGTCAAAGAAGTGTTTAGAGCTCAACTTTGCCCGGTCGATGAATCTTGTCGAATGTGGATCGATTTCCTCCTCAGGCTTCAAAACCTTATTGCACAAGAGGGGGGTAACAGTCCGGGAAACAAAGAATGAGCCGAAGAGTGCGACGGTAATAGTGAGCACGAGAGGCATGAACAACAATTGGGCGATTCCCGAAAGGAAAATCACGGGTAAAAAGACTATCACCGTCGACAGGGTGGAGATGAAAATCGGGCCGGCGACCTCCAGAGCGGCGTCCAGGGTCGCCTGCATTTTGCTCACACCGGCTTTGCCCATCAGCCCGAAGTGACGGGTTATGTTTTCAAGTTCCACTATCGAATCGTCGACCATTCTTCCAACGCCAAGCGCCAGTCCTCCGAGGGTCATTATGTTCAACGAACTTCCGCTGAACCTGAAGAAGATGAAGGCTACAAGGATCGACAGCGGAATCGCAATGAAGATCACCAAAGCGCTCCGAAGATCTCTCAAGAACAAGAGGATCACTATTGTGGCCAGGAGTGCGCCCATGGCAGCTTCCATCTCCAGGCCGCTGATCGATTGTTTAATGTATCTGCTCTGGTCGAAAGCTACGGATGACTTGACTGATGCGGGGACACCCTGAAGTTTGGGCAGATCCGCCATTACTTCCTTTACCACCTGCACAGTATTCGCGTCGGGAGATTTCTGAATCCTGAGGATAACACCGTTCTTACCGTCTACTCTGAGAACCTCCGTTTGCTCCTGGAACGAATCCTCGACTTTACCGATGTCACTGATTCTTATCGGATCGCCGTTCACGACTTTTACAACGATGTTCTCCATGGGTTTCACGAGGCTGAACTGACTCTCCGTAGTCAGCGAATAGTCGTACATTCCTGTCTTCAAATCGCCCGAAGGGAGGATGAGGTTTGAGCTCGCTACAGCTTGTGTAACGGCCTCGATTGGAATGTTCAGCGCCTCAAGCTTGCTCCTATCGATGATGAGGTGAATCTCCCTGATCTCACCGCCAGTCACACCTGCCTGCGCAACGCCTGGAAGGTGCTCGAGCTGCGGCTCTATGACGTTGTATGCAAGATCATAGAGGTCGCGCGGATCCATGTCACTGCTGAGGACGACCGTGCAGACAGGAATGTTGCTGATATCAAACTGCAATGCCACCGGCTGAGATACCCCCGGAGGCAAGAGTTCAAGCGCTCTGTTTACCTTTTGAATGATGTCAACCAGGCCGACATCGGTATTTGTTCCCCAGTTGAAGAACACGAAGATCTGCGACATACCTTCGCGGGTTCGTGACTGGACATAACTTATGTCGTTGGTGCTGCTGACCGCACGTTCAAGTGGAACCGTTACCGACTGCTCCATGTCGGTGGGAGCAGCCCCGTTGTAGAATGTTATTACCGATACCACCGGTATTTGAATATTGGGCAGCATATCTATCGGAAGCTGCACGAAGGAGACTAAACCAAGGACGAAGATAGCTATGGACCCCATCAATGTCGAGATGGGATATTTAAGTGCAAGTCTTGTTAACCACATATAATTATCTCGCCACCCTGACTTTCATCCCGTCGTGTACCATATCGTAACCCATGAAGACCACCTGATCTTTGTCGGTTATCCCGGAGAGCACCTGGTCCTGGTTGTCATAGGTGACTCCAATTGTGACGTAGGCTTTGTGAACGATTTCACCGTTGCTGAGAGTGTAAACATAATTTCCGGTGTCATCCTTCATTACCACCTGCGTGGGAAGGATTATTGCGTGGTCTACCTTGTCGAAAATCAGGTCGACACTGGCGAACATCCCCGGTTTCAGCAGCCGCTGAGGGTTATTAATATCTACTTCGACCGGCATCGTTCGTGTCGATAGGTCAAGTTGCTGACTGACCCTGGTTATCTTTCCGTGAAAGACAATGTCCGGGTAAGCATCAACCCTTATCCGTACGTCCTCGACTTTCGGGAGCAGGGGGATATCCTCCTCGAGGACATCAACCAGTACCTTCACTTTATTTATGGCGGCGAGATAGAAAAGGTTCGAGCTTGAGGAGTTAGTCGATGAGGTAACGTAAGTTCCGGGATCAAAGAACCGTCTGGTAATATATCCGGAAAAAGGGGCCTCAATGCGGCAGTAACCGAGTTGAACCTGCGCATTCTTCAGGTTTGCAGCTGCTGCTTCTTCTTGCGCCAGAGCCACTTTGTATGAGGTTTCCGCGTTGTCGAGGTCCTGTTTGGCCACGAGGTTTTGTTCGAGGAGGCTCCTGTCTCTCTCGTACGTCAGTTTTGCGTTTGCGAGAGTTGCCTCCGCCTGGAGAAAATTCGCCCTCGATTGTCTTGCATTCTCGGAGTAAATCGTGGTGTCGATCAGGGCGAGTATCTGGCCCTTCTCTACATAGTCGCCGATGTCGACGTACTCCTGTTCAATATTTCCGTTCACTCTAGGAAATATATTCGACTCCTGAATCGCCGCGACATCGCCCGTAAAAGAAATCGTTCTCGAGATGTCACCGATTTCTGCGCGGGCAATTTGTACGGTAGGTACCGGACGTGCTGTCTGATTTGCTTCTTCTGCATTTGCCTTGATTCTGAAGTAAACGAGTACGGCCAACAGGATCACTATGCCGGCCGAAAAAACGTAAGCTCGCTTCTGATTCTTGCTCATCTAAAATCCTATCTGTTATCGTTATCGCTCTGCATCTTCTGGTTCAGCGAGTCAAGTTTGACCTGCTGCTGCGCCGTGAGAATCCTTTTGATCATAGCCTGAGTTGAATCGACTTGACTCTGCATTGCGCTCTTGAATCCCTTCCTGATTCCCTGAAACTTCGGATGCACGAATGTAATTATGGAATCCAGTTGTCTCTGCTGGGTGTTTGTCAACGCTAATTGCTGCGTCATGAAATGGACAAATCTCGTTTTCCCGAAATGCGAATTGCTGTGCTGGAAGTAGAAGCGGTCAATCCCGAAACCGGCGATGCCGCCGATGACCAGCGAGACGATTATGGCCATCCAGAGAGTTCTTTGTCTTATCACTTATTTGCTCCTTAAGACGAGTTCGAGTACCTGGTCGTTGGAAAGGCTCGACTGTTCGATAGAGCTTTTTTCGATTCTGTTAAGTCTCCCCGCCATCTCAACCGAGCTCACCGCCGGTCTGTTGAAAAGCTGAATGGCTAAGAGAACTATGACGACCAGAGTTGCCAGGCTGATGGCGATGTCTTCGATCGCTATCCGGATTTCCTTTACCGGGGCCGGGGCATTGCTTGTCCTGAGTTCCGTGATAACGGCGTAGTTGAAGCGCTGATCGAGAGGAGCCTCGAACGCCTCGCTCAGGACCGACTTCAATTTCTTCAGGGCGCCCAACTCTCTCATGCATTCAGGGCAGGTCGTCAGGTGTCTTTCGAACTCCGAAAGGATTTCGCCTGAGAGCTCCGCATGCGCGTAGCTGTCGACGTAAGCGAAGTAGCGGCAACTATTTCCCATCACTGAGCCTCACAGTTAGTTTCTCACGAAGAACTTGTCTTGCCCGGAATACTCTCGTCTTTGCGGTTCCGACGCTTATCCTCAAAAGCTTGGCTATTTCGTGGTAACTCAACTCGTCAATCTCTCGCATCGTTACGGCTGCGCGAAGGATGGGCGGGAGGTTTTGCATCTCTTCTCTCACAATACGAAGAGTCTCTCCGGAGTCGAAGACATTGACCGGGTCGCTTGAGGTCCCGGTCTGTATCTGTTCCTGGGCATCATAGTCGTCACTTCGGCTGAAAGCTTCCGTGAAACTGAAAATGTGTTTTATCTGCTTTCGTCGAATTTCGTCCCGGCAGAGGTTTACCGTAATCCTTATCAGATATGTGTAAAATGATGAATCTCTCCTGTACCGCCGGATCGAGTTGAAGGCGCGGATGAACGCTTCATGCGAGACTTCATCGACATAATCCCTTCCGAGGATGGAATAGACGGTTGCTGCGACCTTTCCTTTGTAAAGCGTGATAATCTCCGAAAAGGCTGATTCATCGCCCCGCAATGCGCGGTCAATGAGTTCCTTTTCCTTGATCCTCTTATCATACGACTTCAGTTCATTAGACGAGCCGGAGGCGCTGCGGTTCAGTGTGTCGGGCATAAATTCTGTGTTGACAATTTTGCTGAATGCCGATAAATTTGCAAACGTTATGGGTCTTGAGATTAGAGAAGTTAAAAAATCGTTCGGCTCTGTAACAGCAGTCGACGGTGTTTCGTTCCGGATAAACGAGCCCAGCGTGGTCGGTTTCCTTGGTCCGAATGGGGCAGGGAAGACAACCACGATGAGAGTCATAACCGGCTATCTTGCTGCAACCGAAGGCTCTGTCTTGATCAATGGCGAGCCCGTGGGTCAGGACAACGCCGCACTCCGGTCGAGGATCGGATATCTGCCTGAGAGCAATCCTCTTTATACGGAGCTCGAAGTGCACGAGTATTTGAAATTCACGGCGGAGCTGTCGGGCCTTGACCCGGCGAAAACGGCAGGGCGTCTTGATTTTGTCGTCGAACGCTGCGGGCTGGGGGAGGTCCTCTACGACCCTATCTACAGACTCTCAAAAGGATACAAGCAACGCGTCGGGCTTGCGCAG
>JAJYJD010000290.1 GCA_021789755.1 Bacteroidota bacterium | reverse complement strand
GTGAGGTAAGTCGTCGCGGTCTTTGAAGTAAAAGACGAGAAGGATCAGAGCGGCAGGATTGCAATCGCACCAGGCAACATGAAGAACGGCAGCGCTGACCAGGGCGAGAGATGCGTGTCGTTCATCGGAAAGTTTCCGCCGAGTTGCAAGGGGGACTCATTTGTTCCTCCCGGTGCAACAATGGACTGTCACGCATCAGGTCCTCTCCGCGGCCCGCTGGCGCAGATGTTTCAGCAGCGTCCAGCCATATCCCAAAACCACGCCGACGGAAACCAGCCACTTTATATTTCCTTCGAACACGAACGGGCAGCAGAGCTGAACTGCCGCTAGAACGATAAGCAGCAAAGCCACGCGCCCGAAGGAACCCGGCATCAGCCGCCAGCCATTTTTCAATTTCCCATTTTCCTGTCTGGTTCTGTTGCCCGCCAGGGCGGTGTTCTGCGACGACCCGAATAAAAACCCCACGACTCCACCGATTGACAGAGCCGCGAGAAAAAGAAGTATTGCTGCGCTACTCATGGATATTTCTCCATTGTTGATTTATTGCTGTGTGAGGGTGTAACCCTTCACGCAGCCGGCCGATCATTTCTCGGATCAGCTCCTGGGATGCAGAGTTTCCGAGACCTTGTCCATATCGAACCCGTTATATCCTGCTACGCCCATTTCGGGAACATCGAGGCCTTCGAGCTCCGACTCGTGAGAGACTCTGTTTCCGACGAGAGCCTCAGCGAATTTGAAGACGGCTATTGACAGAATTGAGACCGTCACAAAGCAGGTAACCACGCCGATCACTTCAGCCGCCAACTGTCCGAGACCGCCGCCATAGAACAGACCTTTGACGGTGCCCGGAACGCCGTTCCAACCGTCACCGTAAGTCCCGTCGGCAAATAGGCCGATGGACAGGCAACCCCAAGCACCGTTCACCCCGTGCACGGAGATCGCGCCGACGGGATCGTCGATCTTGATCCTGTCAAAGAAGAAAACGGATTCGACGACTAGCACGCCTGAGATCAAGCCGATGATCGACGCGCCGCCCGCACTCACGAAGGCGCTCGGAGCGGTGATCGCGACGAGGCCGGCCAGCATCCCGTTTGCCATCATTGACGGATCAGGCTTCTTTGTGCGGAACCACCACATCCACAGAGCGGCGGCGAGCGCGCCTGTCGCGCTGGCCAGCATAGTGTTAACCGCGACCACGCTTATGCGCAGGTCGGTACCCGCGAGCGTGGAACCAGGGTTGAAGCCGAACCAGCCGAAAGCCAGAATGAACGTCCCAAGCAACGCCATCGGAATACTGTGGGGTTGTATCGGATTCACGCTGCCGTCTTTGTTATACTTCCCGTACCGTGGGCCTATGAGCCAGGCGAAGATCAAAGCGATGACGCCGCCCTGCATGTGAACTACCGACGAGCCCGCGAAATCGACATGTCCGTGGCCCAGCCCGAAGTTGACACCCAGTTGCGAAAGCCAGCCGCCTCCCCATACCCAGTTGCCGAATAGCGGATACATTACGCTGCCGATGAAGACGCCGTAGATCATGAAGGCAGAAAACTTCCACCGTTCTGCGGCAGCGCCTGTCGGAATCGTAGCGGTCGTATCCATAAACACCATCTGGAATAAGAAGAGAGCAAAGACTCCCACGTCATATCCTGTGCCCTTCAGCAAGAAACCGCTCCAACCGAGAAGACCGAACGATTTGCCGAAAAGACTGACAGTCAATTCATGGCTCAAGCCTGAGTAACCGCCGAGGGTGCCGAGCGACCCCACGCCGCCGAACATGAACGCAAACCCGCAGAGGTAAAATCCGAGCATCCCCATCGGGTAGATCATGAAGTTCATCGCCATCGTGTGAGCGGCATTCTTCGCCCTTGTGAGACCCGTTTCTACCAGGGCAAAGCCTGCCTGCATGAACATTACAAGAAACCCGGTGACGAGCGTCCAGACGAAATTGACAGCGACGTGGTTATGACCGACGGCATCACCAAGTTCCTGCAATGTCGGCGAGCCGGGCCTGGATGCAGGTACGTCCATGATTGTACCTGTCCTGGTGCCGGATGGATCCGGTTTGTCGGACGCATATGCCAAAGACGATGCCGCCACGAATGTCATCGCAAACGTGCAGCTCCAGACGAGAAATTTATTCCTGAAGAATGACATCATTTGGTATCTCCTTCATTTTTTAGTTCGGGAAATTGTCATTGCAGTCGGTCAGAACGTTGCAATAGCGCCGATCAATAGCGTCGGCTGCGAGGTCCTGGACGGGATTCCGGAGCTGGCCGAAATAAATGTGGGCCCGTTTGCAAAATCGTCCCTAAACTCGCCTCGCAGTATCAGATCGGCAAAAGGGTCGTACTCGTATGTCAGCGTCACTTCTTTGAAAGTGGCCTTTGGAAATGCCGCCCCTGTGGTATAGCCGGAAGGGTCGTAGTACGCTTCGCCGCGGAGGGCGACATCCGATTTCGGATTAAGAGTGTATTTGCCGTACAAAGCGATCCCTTTCCAGATGTTTAAGAATCCTGCGACTCTCTCCTGCCCATAGTTCGCATCCGCCGCGAGCGTCAGGTTCTCCACTGCCTGCCGGGTAACTATGAGTTCCGCGATATCTTTCTTCCCGTACTCGGCACGGGTCGGTTGCTCAAATCCGCTCATGCCGTTGACAACGAGAGTAGTCGTCGGCGTTGGAGCGTAAGTTAAACTTAAACCCACAGACTTGGATTTGTTATTGTCTATTACGGTATTCCAGCTGTTCACGATATGAAGTGAAGCGGTGAAATTACTGGCAAATGAATAAGTCATCCTGACGCCTTCATGGTAGTACGGGATGGCGTAGGCAAACAGCAGTGACCGGCTGTAATTCCAGTTTGCATTAGTCTCTATTGCTTCGTTTCCCATAAGCGTCACAAACTTGCCGACATCGACCGTGAGTCCGGACCCGAATGGAAGTACTGCCTCAAGATAGGCCTGCTCAAGCAAGGACAGCGTGCTGAAAGTGTTCGGCCCGTACGGCGCTACGCCCTGGACGATGTCGTTTGTCGGCCCGAAGGCAAGGTCAACCCGAAAGCCGACAGGTTGTGCCTGTTCCTGCACGGTGAGCTTCGCAAGGTTGAATGCAAACTGGTTCTCATAGATGTCGAAATTTCTCAGCTGGTTCGTCCGGGTGGACGGGCTATTGAAGTTCTTGCTGTAATAGACGTCGACCAATCCGCTCCACGAGATCGGGGAAGCCGCCGTTGAATCAGCAGCGGAGGCGTCCGCTGAGTAGAAAAGTGAGCCGGCGATCCATACAAATGCATAAATGGTTCTGGACATCTGGGTGCCGGGTTTAAAGAAGAAATCTGTCACAGTGCACTCTCGCCGGATTCTTCTGTCCTGACACGTATGGTTTCCTCCACCAGGGAGACAAATATCTTCCCGTCTCCCACCTCCCCTGTTTTCGCAGTCTTAACGATGATTGCGATTATTTTCTGGGCCTGTCCGTCCGGTGCGACGACCTCGAGCTTTATCTTGGGGACGAAGTTTATCTCGTATTCGGAACCACGGTAGGTTTCGGTGTGACCTTTCTGCCTGCCGATTCCCTTCACTTCTGTAATTGTCATTCCGTTGACGCCGATTTCATGGAGAGCCTCGCGGACATCCTCCATTTTGTGAGGTCTTATGATCGCCTCGATTTTTTTCATTCTGTTCTCCTCTGTTGTGATTTTAGTTCGCCGTAGTTCGAAATCGGTAGATTAAAACATTCGCAGCCTCGACAAGCGCATTTCACGAAAATTCAAGTCGGACCATCAAGAAGGCCGGCCGACTCCAGTCGGACTACGTGTTCGATGGAGGAAGCCGCGCCATGGGCGTCGCAAACGTGATCGCTTTCCATCATCCCGAGAAAAATCAATATTACCCTGTCTGCAATGTCGTCCGGCACCACGACACCGACCCTGGCTCGCGAACGTGGCCGATCCCCTCCGGCTGGAGAATTATCAACCCCGGTTCTTTCGGCGGGCACACCGTTCTCATTCAATCCGGTCACCCTAATCGTCTTGACCCCTACCTTTCGCAAAGAATCGCGAAGGCCGACCAGCTCATTGAATTCCACTAACGCCTCGATCTTTCTCATTTTCGGCTCTGCTCCTCCCAGGACTAAATATTATTTAGACAATGAACCAAAATAGTCACTATTATAAACCATAACTCCGTTCCTATATTATTAAATAAGTATATAGTGAGCCATTTGTCAAGTAAATTAAATCAAACGTTTCGGAAACCTTAAATATTTACCTGCTCGGTCATGAGCGAGCTTAATAGCCAACGAGTGGGGAATCGGGATCCTTCTGTCAGGCGATGGAGCAGCTGGAACGGATGGCCGAGGGCCGCAGCTTACGCTGCTTAGCGCCGGAGCGCGGAAAGATCCAGATCAGGACCGCAGCATTCCGGCACTGGCGTTGCCGGACAAGTGCTGCTATCGACTCGTGGGAGTTCGTCGGAACGGGATACATCGTGGTACACTTCCGCTTCGCATTGCGGTTTCGAAGAGCCGAAGGACTGCA
>JAJYJD010000289.1 GCA_021789755.1 Bacteroidota bacterium | reverse complement strand
ATGATGTTGGCACCGCACTTTGCGAGCTCGCGCGCCTTTGCCGCTACCATTGCCGGCGTCTCTGAATAAACGAGCTTCCCACCTTCGACCGACGGCAAACCGGCGTTGGCGTGGACAAGAACCGGCGTCGACGGGTCGGCCTTCCGGATTTCCCTGACGACTTCTATCATCTGATCGAACCCGTTTCCGCAGTTGGCACCGATAATGGAAGCGCCCGCTTCCTTCACCGCTTTCGCCATGTCAGCGGGAGAAACGCCCATCATGGTCCGATACTCGCCGGTGACCGTCCTGTCGAAGGTGAAAGTGCAAATGACTTCCAGGCCCGTCGCCTCCTTCGCCGCACGGATAGCAATAGTGGCCTCATCAACGGCGGACATCGTCTCGACGAGTATCGCGTCGACTCCACCTTTTTTAAGAGCATTTGCCTGTATACGGAATCCGTCGTAGACCGCCTCTTCGGCGACTTGTCCCGTCATAAGTATTTCGCCTGTCGGCCCAACCGAGCCCAGGACGAATCGGTCGTTCCCGGCCGCCTCTCTCGAAATAGCAGCGGCGGCTTCGTTCAGTTCCGCCGCGCGGTCCTGAAGCCCGTAGTGGGCGAGTTTTATCGGCGAACCGCCGAAACTGTTCGTCAAAATCATATCTGCGCCTGCATCGACATAGCTTTTTGCAACGGCATACACATCGGCACGACGCGTGACATTCCACAATTCCGGACATTCACCCGGCTGAAGCCCGCGTTCCTGGAGCATCGTTCCCCACGCCCCGTCCGAGACGAGGACCCGGCCACCCTTCAACGCTTCGAGAAGTGACTTCATCGTTGTGCGATCTCGTTAAGCAATGCCACCGCTCTCTGCGGGTTAGGCGCGTATCCATCTGCCCCCATCTGGTCTGCGGCCTTCTGTGTCAGCGGCGCGCCTCCGACAATGACGCGAGTCGTTGGAAACTGAGACTTGATCTCCTGAATCGTTTTTCCCATGTTTGCCATAGTGGTGGTCAGCAGCGCACTTAACCCGACTGCGCAGCCGGCATTCTGTTTTATTGCATCGAGAAATTTTGCGGGCTTAACATCGACACCGAGGTCGATCACCTCCCACCCGTTTCCCTCCACGACCATTGCGACAAGATTCTTTCCGATGTCGTGGAGGTCTCCAGCGACGGTCCCGATGACGAGCTTACCCTTCGCCTTGACCGTTCCCGTCTGGAAGTATGGCTTGAGATGGGCCATGACCGCGTTCATAGCCTTTGCCGCCATCAGCAGCTCCGGCACGAACACTTCATTACGGCTGAACCGGTCGCCGATCCGCTTCATCCCGTCGTTGCACGCCTGCAGGATTTCCTCCGGACCGACCCCCGCGTCGAGAGCCTGTCTGGTCAATTCATCCGAGCCGTCCTGTCCCTGCATCTCCTTCGGATAGGGAGACGGTCTATTGACCTTCCCTCGTTCTATACATTCACCGATTCTTCTTGTCAGTTCTTCCATTCCGCAACTTTCTTTGTGCATGAAATATAAGTATTAGCTCCCATTGAACTCATCGTCAAGTTTTCCGGACAAGGAGAAATATGCTGATTCTCAAGTCATCGAGACACAGGCGGATAAGCACCTACGTACGCTCCTTCGTTCCCCGGCTGACCGAGAAGTTTGGCGATATCTTTCGGGAGTGCCATTGCGCTTTTTGAGCCCGGGAAATCCGGCAGCAGGTGATAATCACCGAGCATCGCGCTTCGGAAGATGGAGTTGTAGTAACCAGTATAGAGCCGGCTGTCGGCCTCGAATTCCGGATGAGACTTGTGCAGGGCCTCCGGCGAGTCAAATCCGGCCTGGCAAGAATCGTTCTGTGCAGGACTCCACAGGATCAGCGGGTACGAGGTCTGGCCGATGTTGCGAACATAAACGTTGTGATTGAACTCGCTGAGCTCGGGCTTCGAGAGGCGGCCGCATAGATTGGACGGCTGCCAGACGAAGAGAAGCGGTCTCGTAAAATTCTCGCCGCCCGTCAGAAGATTGTTTACGAAGACATGGCCTTCCCGGTTATCGACATCCGGCCCGGTGCTCGAATGCCAGCCGAACCGGTCACCGGCGGGCGTTCGTCCGTTCCGGCCGAAGCATGCCATGCTATTCACGAAAGTGTTCTGATATACCTTCACATTCGAGCTGTTGAGTATCATCATCCCGTGATCACAATTGACGAACAGGTTTCCCGTGACGACGGCGCCTTTCGAGATTTCAAAAAAGAATCCATTGCTGCTCGGCCAGACCTGCTTCGTGGAGGTTGTCTTCTCCACGTAGCCGACGTTTTCGACGATGTTATTCACAAACACCCCGTCCACTTCACCGACATCGAACCAAACCCCGTTCGAATTGGGAAGATCGGTCACGAGATTGTTCCTGAAGACCGGCCTGTGACACTGGTTGAATATTTTCACCGCGGCGGGATAGTAGCCGGTGATATTCTCGATGTTGTTCCGCTCAAAAATATTGTCCTCGAGCAGAATATCGTTTGAGGCAATTACATAAACACCTTCCGTGCTTGTGTCGCTTATCTTGCAGTGCCGCATGGTGAAACGGTCGCCCCTGAAATATCCCGCGACACGGGAGCAGTAGGTGATAGTGCAGTTCTCGAGTGTCGTACCGACGACGTCCTTTCCGAACTGCGACTCGTCTTCAGCCCTGTCAGGCTCGGTGCCTTCGACTTCGAGCGCGCGGTATGCGTACTGCGTGAAGGTTATCCCGCGTATGGTGTAGCCCTTGTGGTCCGACTTCTTGCCGTGGCATTCGCCGGTCGTCCTGAGAATCGCCGCGTCGAAGGCGGTAATTTCGACCAGGCGGTTAGTCGGGTCGGTGCCGATGTACACGAGGCTGTCGTCGTAATCGATGTAGTACGTGTTAGCATCGACCGCTCCTTCCCAGCCGACAGCCTGGAGGAATCTTCCGTTCACAAAGACCATGTCGTCGTTGAAGAGACAGAGCGGGGTTTTCTTACCTTCGATGCTCCTCTGCCACCAGTCCGCGGGCCTGGCGGGAAAGAGACGGTTCCATTTTGTCACCCACAACCCGTTTCCCAGGTTTCGCCAGTTGGCGGCGACATAAGTTCCTTTCAATACAGGCTGTTCATCCTGATAGGGCTGAATTGTAATTCCCTGGTTCAACACGAGGTCACCGGTCCGATACGTCCCGCCGCGCATGATGATCGCGTCGCCTGTTTTTACGCGCGCGATAGCGGCTTCAAGCGTTGTGGGTTTGCTCAGTGATTCGCCGGTTTGTGTCGAATCTCCGTCGACCGCGACGTAATATATTCTGCCGGGCTCGACAGGAAGCTTGTATGTCTCCCGAACGGGGCCGTACGGGCCGCCGGTCGGCTGTGCAGCGGCTCTCATCGTCCAGAAGCATGAGATTAAGAAGGATACGAGTATATATGGTCGCAAAGTATTTCTCATTTCATTGCCTTTAGTTTACTCAGAGTTTATATGTTTCAGTTGTCGTTCTCGGAGTCGTGCGCATCCGTTCTCATTTTAATAACAAAAGCCTTCTCACGGAAGAGAATTTATCCGTAATAATAATGTAGAAATAGAGTCCGCTCGCCGGACCGGCTTCGTTAAAAGTGACGCTGAAATATCCGGCACCCTGGTTTCGGCTGCGCACATTTGTCTTAAAGGGCCTTCCCGATACTGCGCGGACCACCGGAACAATCTTCATCATCGGTGAAAACTGATCCCCGGTTACACCGCGCTTCGTCCACGGGCATATGCCCTCTCAGAAGCCTTTCTGTCAGTTCGACACAAAAGTCGTCACGCTGGATGAATCCAAAGTCGCTGTGAAGCGACCATTCGACACTGGAATGCTATTCCCCTGTACACAATTCTTTCTGATCGACGTGACATAAGGCGTAAAAGCAGAAGCACTCACATTCGGTATCGTAAATTCCTGGCTGATCGAAGTCGAACCCGTATTCAGAACGACTATGACGACATTAGAGCCGTTCTTGTAGGCCGTCAGGGAAATATTTGACTGAGGATTTGCCGTGGCGCCGACTCTATAGAAACCCGGCCGAATGAACTTTGCGTATTGAGACATGACGTATCCTCTCTTCGTAACGATGCCGCTCTCGTCAATCGGGCCATAGAACCGCACGATGTACCACCATACGTACGCGCTCATCTGCGCGTTCATACAATCATCCATACTCTCGGCTGTTCTTAATACCCCGTTCCAGGTTGTGTCAAGGTCGAGGTATTCGGTCATCCACACTTCTTTGCCCACGCCAGTAGCGAGTGGGTAAGGAGAGGGACTGCTGCCATAGATATGTCCGCCGATGAAAGCGATATTTGCAGCAGCGGCGGGATCGTTCAGAGCAGGATCGGAAAATGAATGACTGAAGTTCATCGATTCGGGCATGAAGACAGGGACTCCAACGGATGGCGCATTGTTCTTCATGAAATTGAGAAAATGTGTCCCATTCCAATAGCATGATTCGTAGGTCACACCCGCATCCGGTTCGTTCTGGACCGAGATTGCATATAACGAGACTTCATTTGCCGACAT
>JAJYJD010000288.1 GCA_021789755.1 Bacteroidota bacterium | reverse complement strand
AGGCTGCCGGTTCTCCGCAGCAGCGAGAGTGCGGAGGCGCGCACCACACACCGTCTGCACGGATGAATTCCCGCATAGCGCGTTCCGGGAAAACCGTATAAAAAAAGCGGCTTGCGCCGCTTTTCGAGTCGAATAAAAATCTCCAGGAATGATCACACTTCCATTATTTCCTTTTCCTTGACGGCCAGGAGATCATCCAGCTGTTTGATATACCTGTCGGTAAGCTTCTGCACTTCAGCCTCTCCGTGTTTGCGCTCATCTTCCGCTACGTGCTCATCCTTCTCCGCCTTCTTTAAATGCTCATTCGAGTCACGACGGATATTCCGGACAGTGATCCGGCCGTCCTCGGCAAATTTCTTCGCCACTTTCACAAGTTCTTTTCTCCGCTCCTCCGTCAAGGGGGGTACGGGGAGTCTGATCACAGTCCCGTCACTTGCCGGCGTCAGTCCTATGTTGGCGGCTAGTATCGCCTTCTCGACTTCATGTATGATGGTTTTGTCCCAGGGCTGCACCGTGATAAGGTGCGCATCCGGCGTGCTGATGGAGGCGGTCTGAGCTATCGGCATTTTTTTGCCGTAGTAGTCGATCTTGATATCGTCGAGGATCGCGACCGTCGCCTTCCCTGACCGTAACTTTGTAAGTTCCTGCCTGGTAAACTCGACGGCCTTCTTCATCTTGTCCTCAGTCTCGTGAATGATTTTATCCAGCATAAGTTCCTCCGAATTATTGATCGATTGACTACGACGGCAAAACCGTCGACCCGACTTTCTCTCCAATCACAATCCTTCTGAGATTTCCCGGCACTGTCATATTGAAGACGACGATCGGGAGCTTGTTCTCCCTGCAGAGGGTGATTGCGGTAAGGTCCATAACCTTCAAATCTTTTTTCAGTACATCCATGTACGAAATTTCCGGGAGCTTTACCGCCTCTGGATTTTTCTCCGGGTCAGAATCGTAAATACCGTCGACACGTGTTCCCTTGACGATGACGTTCGACTTGATTTCGACTGCGCGAAGGGCGGCGGCGGTGTCCGTAGTGAAGTAAGGGTTTCCGGTACCCGCACCGAAGATGACGACCCTTCCCTTTTCGAGGTGCCTGATAGCCCGGCGCCTTATGTAAGGTTCAGCCATCTCTTCCATAGAGATGGCGCTCATTAACCTGGTGTAAATGCCGTTCTTCTCGAGCACATTCTGCAGGGCCAGGGCGTTTATCACGGTCGCGAGCATCCCCATTTGATCGCCGACCACTTTGTCGATCCCGTCCGCAGCAGCGGCGATGCCTCT
Organism: Bacteroidota bacterium; assembly: GCA_021789755.1. Lineage (GTDB taxonomy): Bacteria > Bacteroidota > Ignavibacteria > Kryptoniales > JAKASW01 > JAKASW01. The sequence continues at coordinate 3,290 of JAJYJD010000288.1, read as the reverse complement.
ATAAATATTCCCGCCGCCTATCACGATTCCGACTTCGACTCCGAGCGAGTGAACGGCGGCAATTTCGGTCGAGAAATGTTCCAGCACTGCCGGATCGATTCCGTAACCTTTATCTCCCATCAGCGATTCGCCGCTGAGTTTCAGCAATATCCTGCCATACTTCAGGTTCACGCACGCTCCTTTTCCGGTTAAATGTAATAATTTATAAAAAAAGCTGCACTTTCAATCGAGCAAAGTGCAGCTTTGAGGGACTATCTTGATTTTAGTTTCAATATTTCAGCAAATAGACAGTGTCCCTCACTTTGTTCCATCAACTCCAAGCTCGAATCTCTGAAACCTTCGCACAGAGACGTTCTCACCGGTCTTGGCAGTCATCTCCATGACAAGATCCCTGATCATTCTCTGGGGATCCTTAATGAAGGCCTGCTCTGTAAGGACCACTTCCTGGTAATATTTTTCGAGCCTGCCCTCGGCAATCTTCTCAGCCACTTCGGCGTTCTTTCCCTCGGCTCGCGCCTGTTCCCGATAGTCTTTGAGCTCCTTCTCGACAAGATCTTTCGGCACATCTTCCTTGTTTACCACGAGAGGATTCATCGCGGCAATTTGCATCGCTATGTCTCGAGCGAGCAGCTTGAACTCGTCGGTACGCGCGACGAAGTCTGTCTCGCAGTTAATTTCGACCATTGCGCCGATTCTTCCGCCGGCGTGGATGTATGATTCGACGACACCCTGCTTAGCTTCGCGGCCGGCGCGTTTTTCCGCGACCTGGGCACCGTGCGCACGGAGTATCTTCTTAGCCTGTTCTATGTCTCCGTTCGATTCCTGCAATGCCTTCTTGCACTCCATCATCCCCGCACCGGTAACCTCACGGAGAGACTTCACCATTTCGACAGTGATTTCCATTTTCAATTTACGCTTTCTCCTTTGGCGGATGCGCCGGCTGCGTCGGTGGAACGTTCCATCATAGCCTCCACTTTCAATTCCTGCGCACGCTGGCTTCCTTCGATGTACGCGTCGGTCAGGGCCGTTGTAATCACCTCTATCGCTTTTACCGCATCGTCGTTCGAAGGAATAATATAGTTTATAGGGTCCGGGTCGCAATTCGTGTCGACCATGGCGAAAATCGGTATCCCGAGTCTCTCTGCCTCCTTGATCGCTATGTGTTCCTTCTTTATGTCGACGACGAAGATCGCGCCGGGAAGCTTGTTCATGTCGCGGACGCCGGAAAGGGTTTTCTCAAGCTTCTGCTTTTCTCTCCCCAGACGCAGGCCTTCCTTCTTCGTCATGTTCTCGATTGTGTTGTCGGCTTCCATTTTCTCGATATGCTGAAGCCTCCGCACGCTCTTTCGGATCGTACTGAAATTTGTGAGCATTCCTCCGAGCCAGCGTTCACTGACGTAATAGACCTTCGCCCGTTCCGCCTGCAGACGGACGATGTCGCGCGCCTGTTTCTTGGTCCCGACGTAAAGGATTTTCTTCCCTTCAGCTGCCAGGTTGGCTATCGCTTCGCACGCTTCCTCCAGCAGCTGCTGGGTCTGCCGCAAATCTATGATGTGGATACCGTTGCGTTCCATGAAGATGTAAGGTTTCATCTTGGGATCCCACCGGCGGGTCAGGTGTCCGAAATGAGCACCCGATGAGAGAAGAGCTTCTACCGCTACTCTTGGCATTCTTACTCCTTTGGTTTTTTTACGCCGGGTGCTTGCGCGTCTCCGGCGTCGCTTCTACTTTCTTCGTCTTCACGCGGAATCCCGCTTCGATGTCTATTGAATCGGGACACCACCGCGCAAATTTCCGTCACGGTCTCCCGTGCGGAAGGCCCCGCTCATCTTTCGTGAATCCTGAGGCCCGGAAAGTATGTTTATTTATTCAGTTGACTGTACTTGCTTCGACAAATGTCCTGCCGATGAAGTACGCGTAAAAAACTCTGAAAAACGATCAGCGCTTAGTCCACTGGAAAGCCTTGCGTGCTTTCCTGCGGCCGTACTTTTTTCTCTCGACCATCCTCGGGTCGCGAGTCAGCACTCCAGCCGCACGCAGTCTCGGTCGCATCTCTTCGGCTTCTTTCAGCAAAGCCCGGGCAATCGCTAGCTTCAGCGCGCCGGCCTGACCCGACAAACCGCCGCCATCAACAGTCGCGTGCACATCGTACTTACCCTGCGTGTCCGTCGCCTCGAAAGGCTTGAAGAGCTCGTTCTGCACAGACACGACCGGAAAATATTCAAAGTGCGGTTGATCGTTTACGAAAATCTTCCCCGTTCCCGGGACGAGCTTCACTCTTGCGGTCGAAGTCTTCCTTCTTCCTACGGCAGCACTTACGTTCTGAACCGATGCCATCAATACTCCTGATTATATTTCTAATACTGTCGGCTTCTGAGCCGCATGCGGATGCTCGGATCCCGCGTATACTTTCAGCTTTGTGAAAAGGCGCGCACCCAGCCTATTTTTCGGGAGCATCCCTTTGACCGCGTGTTCAATAACGGTCTCCGGCTTCTTCTCGATCAGCTCCCTGTATTTGACGTAAGTCGCGCCGCCTGGATAGCCGGTGTAGTGAAAGTAAACCTTTGTGTCGGCCTTCTTTCCCGTCACCTTTACCTTGCCCGCATTGACAACCACGACAAAATCGCCGGTGTCGTTGTGGCTCGTGAACCTTGGATTGTTCTTCCCTCTCAATATGCTGGCCACTTTGGTGGCAAGCCTTCCGAGTGTCTTCCCGTTAGCGTCGACGACGTACCACTTCTGCTGCACGTCCTCTTTTTTAAAGCTCTTCGTTAGATATTCAGCTGACAATTCTTTCTCCGAATTTTGCCTGGTAATATAGCAAACACCCTTAAATCAGTCAAGGTAACGCTGAAATAAGCATTGAATGCCGACGCGGCAGGACGCCGGCATCCCATCCATGGAAGACTTCATTCAACACCCCTTTTATTAACTGCGGATCATCAATTTTAAAGGTTTGCTAAATGGCTTTTTGGTAATAAATTGCTGAAAAAGGAATCCAGATGGCGAAATGGTCCTGGAGAGGGAGAATAATAAGCGGGAAGGATTCAACCGCTCATACAGAAGCGGCCCACGTTCCCGGAGGAAGTATTGTCAGAGAACTGGTCTTCGGCGCAAATGACGGCCTTGTGGCCGCCTTCGCGGTCGCATCCGGAGTCAACGGAGCGGGCGTGCAGAGTAAAGTAATCCTCATCGCTGGACTTGCCGAACTGATCGGTGGGACCATCTCGATGGCCCTGGGAGCCTATCTCTCGACGAAATCTCAAATGGAATACTTTCGGGGAGAAATG
>JAJYJD010000287.1 GCA_021789755.1 Bacteroidota bacterium | reverse complement strand
TGCAAAACTTCTCGGCGCCGAAGTATTATTTTTCTCTAGGTTACGATTTCTGAGGATTTCCCGGGAATGGAATGCGGGCCGTTCTCGCTGAGCAGGCACCGGTTGTACTATCACTATCCGTGTGAAGCTGTATTGGCCGTGTTGTCTGTGTGTGCTCTTGAAGAACTAACCTCCGACATTGCCCACCGAATCGACGTCGAACTCTTTGCCCTCCGGTCTCAGCCGGTCATACATGTTCTTGAGCGCACGGTATGCGCTCTCGCTACCTCTCTGTGCACAATCCCGGTAAAGCCTGACAGCCAGCGGCGTATTCTTTGGAACTCCGACGCCGTGCTCATAACTATAGCCAAGCGCGAGCTGCGCGATGGATGAACCATCGGCCGATCCGGTGATAAGGATATTGATGGTGTCGGCGATGGTGGAATCGGCTCGGTTGCTGTCGGCTAGTACCGCGGCGGCTGCCAGCCTGATTTCCGCATCACGGCTCCCGTCCTCCGCTGCACGCTGCCAGCATTTTGCCCCGAGCGCTGGATCGCGTGCAGTCCATTGCCCCGTGTAGTAACAGCGGCCGAGCTCGATAAGTGACGGGATATGGTCGTGTTGTGCCCCGATCTGGAGCAGGTGGAACGCCTGGCTGTCGAGCAGCCGGTTATCGAGACCGAGCTCCGTCAATCCGGCCCAGACAAATGCGGCATCGTCATCTCCCGCCTTCGTGCGTGCTTCAACCTCTTCGCTGAATCCTTTCTCACGCACCAAATGAAGGAGGAGTGCAAGACCATGGCGGGAGTCCATGCGCGCCGCCCGCAGGTATTGCTCGGCTGCGAGTATCCTGTCCCGGGGCACTCCGGCTCCGCGTTCGTAGCATCTTCCGAGGATCGCCAGCGCCTCCGGACTTCCGACAGAGGCTGCCGACTCTATCACGCTGATTGCCGTCGTATCCTTCTCCGCTCCCTTGTCAAAAATCTTGGAGATGCCGAGCGCCTTTCTGAATTTTTCGTTTCCCTCTCGGTAGGCTTCGTTAAGAAGTGTAAGGTCATCGACGTGTGTCGTCGTGTCCGGTCCGTAATCAAGATAAAGCGGCTCGATCGGCTGAACCGCCGCATTTGACGAAGAATCCTGTTCTGTAGCCTGCGCCCGCGCACTGTCGGGAAAGATCGGCACTCCTCTTCGGATGAACTCGTCTATGACGTTCTTCGCCGGCTCATACTTCGCAGCTTCGGCCACTCTGAGCCAGCGGTATGCAATCGCCCAATCGCGCGGCACGACCAGGTTGTCAGTGTAGAAAAGGGCGTATGCGAACTCTCCCTCGGGCAGGCTGTCCTCGGCTGCGGCTTTGAACCTCTCAAAAGCCTTGAAAGGATTCCACGGAACGCCCCAGCCGTTGTTTAGAAATACTCCAAAATTGTATTGTGCAATCGACATGTTCTGGTCCGCAGCTTTTTCTATCCAGTAAGCAGCCTTAACCGTGTCGGGAGGGAAACCTTTACCGAGGAAGTACCGGAACCCAAGTTCTTCCTGAGCTGCCGGATCGCCGCTGTTCGCTCCTCGCACAAGCATCAGCCCTTGCCAGAGCTGGTACGCGATATCGCCCGGCCGGATCAGATCGCCCCGGTCCGGCGGCCGATAGTCCTTGTACACTGTACTGTTCGGATGATCCTGCTTCAGTTCCTGTCCGAATGCGAAGAAGGGGACAAGCAGGGAAATGAACAACAGCACGAATTTCCTGAACATTCCGGATGGCATTATAATAATGTAATCTAATCGCAACATTCAAATCGACACACAAACTCATTTGCGGGTTTAACCGTGATGGAATAATTCGAAGGAGTGGATGAAGTTGTAGGCCGGAATACTCTTCGTATCTTTGTGTCAGGCACGAAGCAGTTTGTACCAGGTCTCGTTTCTTCTTGAAAAGGGTAAGTAGACACGCGGTCGCAAACACAGGGTTGAACCCACCGATACCTGTCAAGCCGGTACCGAAATAATATAATAGTGCGGGTGCAAACACAGTCGCCGACGCAACAGGCTACGGCTTCAGATACTCTTTGTAAAGTATCGTTTTGTATGGCCTGTTTGATAAATATGGAGGAGGCATCCCGGAGAATCAAAATCCGGAAAGTCGCCGTGCCTTTTTATGGCATCAAATCGGGTTAAGCCTCTGCGGTTGCGCGCAATTTTCTTTTCCAATAGGCATAAGCAGGGACACCGAGAAGCACCAGTCCCAGCCCGATCAGCGAGTCGCGAGGGTCGGTGACGATCGTATTGTAAACAAACCACACCGCTACAATCACGAATATCGCGGGGACGAACGGGTACCCGATCGTTCTGTATGGCCGCGGTGCATCGGGGCGTTTCTTACGCAAAATGAAAATACCGAAAGTTCCGAGTGCATAGAATAACCATGACGCGAATATTACATATGTAAAAAGCTGGTCGTATGTGCCCGTGAGAGTGAGAAGGGAAGCCCATATCCCCTGGACGACGAGCGAAACATGAGGCGTCTTATACTTATGATGGACTTTTGAGATCCCTTTGAAGAACAATTTGTCTTTCGCCATCGCAAAATAAACACGAGCCGTGGTCATGCTCGTCGCGTTCACCGTCCCGAAAGTTGAAACCATTACCGCAACCGCTATCAACGCCGCCCCGTTGGATCCAAAGAATTGCGAGATGGCATCGGACGCCACGAGCTGCGAATGTGCGATGGCAGATATCGGGAGAACGTACATATACGCCAGGTTTGTCAGAACATAAATGATAATCACGGCGGTCGTTCCTGCGACGAGCGCAATCGGGATATTCCGTCGTGCGTCTTTTACCTCACCAGCAAGATAAGTGACGCTGTTCCAGCCGTCGTATGACCACAGGACGGCGACAAGCGCTATGCCGAAGGCGCTGAGAAGCGAGTTGCCGTGGAATGTGCCGAAGAATGGTGTATATAGATGTCCGGTGTGAGTCCCGAAGGCGAAACAGGCAAATATAATCCCAGCAATCGCGAGTACCTTCAAACCGGTGAAGAGCCGCTGAACGAAGCCGCCGAACTGGACACCGAAGTAATTCACGGTCATCACGAATAGAATTGCGCCGATCGCAACCAGCTTAACGCCCACCTCGGGCATCATGAACAACCCGAAGTCTACCTTAAGCGCGTTCAATCCCGGGAAGAAGAAACCGAGGTATTTCCCGAAAGCTACGGCGATCGCGGCGATGGACCCGGTCTGATATACGCTGAATGTCGTCCAACCGTAAAGAAAAGCGGGGAAGTCGCCATAGATTTCCCTGAAATAGACGTACTGACCTCCGGCTGCAGGTATCATCCCGGCAATCTCCGCGTTGGTGAGTGCACCAGCCAGCGAGAGGAGACCTCCAAATATCCATACGGCGATAATCCACCCCGCATCACCGAGCGTGAATGCGATCTTCTGCGGTACGAGGAATATCCCAGAACCGATTACCGATCCGATGACGACTGCGACTGCGGTAGCAAGACCGAGCCGCTGCGCGAGTTTCGGCTGCTCTCCTTCGCCGATCGGTGCGTTCCCGTCTGAATCCATTGCTTTCAAATCTCAGGCCCTCCGATCGTGAGTATAAGCGCGCGGAAGTTCGTATAAGTCACCGACTGTGATTTTACATTCATTCTAGTTCCCCTGAAGAAATGATCTGGCTGCTCAAATCTGTCGATCGTCAAGAGTCTAGTTTCGTTCCGCAAAATCCACAGAAGTCGAATCCGATCGAGACAGATCTTCCGCACTTCGTGCACTTCTTCATTCCGGATCTCGCAAGGTTTCTAAGCTTCTTATAGTCCACCGGTCGCCGTTCGTTGAACGCCCTGATCCCTTCCTGAATTTCTGCGGCTGGTGTGTGCACGGTCATCCAATCGCGGAGGTGACCGACGGTCAGCGACCATGAAAGGTTCTTCCAGAAACTGAGATGCTCGCGCGTGTAACGCGTACAGTCGGGGAGCTTGTTGTAGAGTTCCGCACACAACCCGTCGACTTCCTTATCCAGCCTGCTCCTCGAAACGACAAAATTAATGAGGCCCCATTCCTTTGCCTGCTTTGCCGTAAGAGTTTTCCCGAGGAGCAGCATTTCTCGGGCTCTTCTCTCTCCGATGACTATCGGGAGCCACTGCGTCGCGCCGGCCGCAGGGACGCTTCCACGCGAGGTTCCGACATGGCGAAGCTCGATATCCGAGGCGGCGACTGCAAGGTCGCAGGATAAGTTGAGTTCGTTACCTCCTCCGACGACCATGCCGTTCAGTCTCGCGATCGTCACCTTTCCGATGTTCCGGAGCCTGTCGTGCATTTCGATGAAAGCCGCCATCCATTTGTACAGGTCGTTCGGACTGTCTAGGAGTTCGTTGTTCCATTCTGCTATGTCCGCGCCGGTGCAGAACGCCTTGTTACCGGCGCCCGTCACGACGACGACGGCTATGTCATCGTCGAACGCAGCGTCTTCGAATGCTTCGCTCAATTCCCGAAGCACGTTAAAATTCAATGCGTTGTGAACCTTCGGCCGGTTTATGGTAACGGTCGCGCGATAATCCTTTTTATCATACAGGATGTCTTTGAATCCGAAACTACCCGCAGGCTTTCCTTTAAGTTCATTCAT
>JAJYJD010000286.1 GCA_021789755.1 Bacteroidota bacterium | reverse complement strand
TATCTCATAAGGGATTCCACCACCGATCTCGCGAGATAGAATTCCATACTGACTCGCGGCATAAGGAAAACAGCTGTCTCGGAAGATTTAATTACATCGTTAAACTTGATCGACTTCTTGATTCGTCTTGTACGGTTCGCCGCATATCTCACGGCCAATCGGTTTTTGATGCCTATCATTTACTCTTTTCAATAAGTTTAAGGAATTCGCCTTCATCTAATATAGCTATTTTAAGCTTCTGAGCCTTGTCATATTTCGAGCCCGGGTTCTCGCCGACAACAACATAGTTTGTTTTCTTGCTGACGCTCTCCGTGACCTTGCCGCCTGCGTCTTCGATCAAATCCTTTGCCTCATCCCTGGAATATCGAGAGAGAGTACCAGTAATCACGAAGGTCTGGCCGGACAATTTCCCCTTCTTCCTTTTCACAGTTTCCTCAAACTGCAAACCTGAGGAGCGCAACCTGGCGGTCAATTCCCGGTTCTTCTGATCACGGAAATACCGGTAGATGCTCTGCGCGATCGTGGGACCGATATCCGACACGAACTGGAGTCCCTCCAGTGAAGCCTTCATCAGTTCGTCCATCGATTGAAAATGCTCAGCGAGGATCTGCGCAGTGCGTTCACCGACATGGCGGATGCCGAGGGCAAAAAGGAGTTTGCTGAACGGCCTCGATTTGCTCCGGTCGACGGCGTTGAGAAGGTTCTCGACGCTTTTTTTGCCCCACCTCTCGAGAGACTCGAGCTGGGTGCGGTGACGGTTGAGCTCGTAGATGTCGGCAACACTTTTCAGCAATCCGATTTCGACAAGCTGGTCGACGACCGATTCACCCATCCCCTCAATGTCCATTGCCCTTCTCGATGCGAAGTGCTCGATCCGACCGCGGACCTGGGCCGGGCACTCGTAGTTTTCGCAGTAGTACGCAGCTTCACCTTCCAGCCGGATTATCGGCTCCCCGCAGGCAGGGCACTTGTGAGGGAATCTGAATTGCTTTGCCCCGGGCGGACGTTTCTCCTTGATGAAACCGACGACCGCAGGAATGACATCGCCGCTTTTTTCGACGAGCACGGTATCGCCGATGCGGACGTCCTTTTCCTTTATATAGTCCTCGTTGTGGAGAGTCGCGCGGCTGATCGTCGATCCGGCAAGAAGAACCGGATCGAGCTCAGCCACCGGCGTTATGGTTCCGATCCTGCCCACCTGCACCGTGATGCCGTTGAGCAGAGTCTCGGCCTGCCTCGCAGCAAACTTGTAGGCGATCGCCCACCTCGGACTCCTCGCGACCGCGCCGAGAGTCTCCTGCTGGCTTGTTCTGTTCACTTTAACGACATTACCGTCGATCTCGAAGGGGAGCTTATCGCGGGCCCCTTCCCAGTATCTCGTGGCTTCAAACACCTGATCGATGTCCTTGCAGAGTCTCACGTGTTCGCTGACAGGGAGACCGAGTTTCCGGAGTATCTGGAGACTCTCCCACTGCGATTTCAGTTCGGCATTATTCGAGAGAAGATAGTACGAGAAAAATCTCAACGGCCTTTTCGCAACTTCTCCCGGATCCTGCAGCTTCAAAGTCCCCGCAGTCGCGTTGCGTGGATTCGCAAACGTCTTCTCGCCGTTCTCTTCGCGTTCACGGTTCATCCTCTGGAACTCTTCGCGGTTCATCAGGACTTCGCCGCGCACTTCGATATCCGAGAAAGAGCCGGTCTCGCGCGACATCTTCAGCCGAAGCGGCACAGCTCGGATGGTCCTTACATTCGCCGTAATGTCGTCACCTGTTTCGCCGTCGCCACGCGTTGCGGCAAGAGCGAGCGATCCTTTCTCGTAGACGAGGCGCAGCGCAACACCGTCGAACTTAAGTTCCGAGACGTATTCATATTTCTCTTCCCCGAGAAGGTTGCGAATCCTTCTGTCGAAATCGCGGAGCTCTTGCTCGCTGTACGTGTTCGAAAGGCTGAGCATGGGCACGGGATGGCGTATCTGCCTGAAGGTCTTCGTGGGCTGGCCGCCGACGCGCTGGGTCGGAGAATCCGGGGTTACAAGCTCGGGGTGCTGAGTCTCCAGGTCGATGAGCTTCCTCATCAACCGGTCATACTCAAAATCGGTTACGGAAGGTTCGGCAAGTACGTAATAGCGGTAGTCGTGCTCGCGAATCTCATCGCGCAGCTTCTCGATCTCCGACCTGACACCTTTTCCAGCCCTTGAAGAACCGGCGCTCTTCACTTCTTGATCGTGCCGTCTTTCAGAATTGTGACATTGCGAATTACCACACCGGTCTTGCCAAGCGGAGGATATTCATGCCCGTTCAAGGAAATCAAGAGCCCTCCGGCGTTGCCGATCGTCATGTCGAATTTTCTTTTTCCCCAGAAAGAAACTCTGTTGCCCGGTTTCAACAGGAGATCGTAGGTCCTCCCCTCGTCGATGACAAGATTCACCCAAACCGTGTCGGTCGCGGCGAGAACGAGTCTTGAGCTGTCGGGTTTCGCCACCTGCTTCGTCACTGCCGAGTACGCCGAATCGAACTTCCTCTCATTCGCAATCCTGGTATTTTCGTAATTGTACTCATCCGGGGTTACAGGCGGCTTTTTGTTCGGCGAAAAAGCGAGGTATGACAGAACGGCCAGGATTGCGATGCCGACAACGCCGAGTGCAATCTTCTGTGTGTTGGAAAGATTGAGGGGTTTGCCGCTCCCTTTCTCAACGACTTCCGCCTCCTTCTGCTCCTGCTGAACCTTCAGGGACTCGGTGTAAAGATCGAATCGCCTGATCGTGTCATCGGGATCGAGTCCGATGGCCTTTGCGTAATCCCTGATAAACGCCCTGATGTATGTTTCCGGCATGATCTCAAAATTTTCGGCTTCGAGGGCTTCCAGGAACTTGACGCTGATTCTAGTCTGTACGGCTACGTCGGATAACCGTATCTTTCTTTCCTCGCGCTGCTTTCTTAGTTGGTCGGAAAAACTCTCCATTTGCCGCTGTTTTTGTTGTGACGTTCTGAATCTAATTAACCTGAACAACTATAACAACGATTCAAACGGACATGAATCTGACGCCCAGGCCTTGTATCAACAGGTATTGAGTGGAGTACTTGACATTGATTCTAAGCTTGAGGATATTAGGTAGAATTATGTCTACTATAGCGAGGACAAACACATGAACGACCTGACAAAACGCCAGGGGGAGGTTTACAAGTTTATCAAAAGCCATCACAGGCGGTGGGGATACCCTCCGACGATCCGGGAAATTGCAGACCATATCGGAGCTAAATACAGCCACGGCGTCGAGGGACATCTCAGGGCGCTGGAGAAGAAGGGCTTTATAAAAAGGGAGGCCGCCAAAAGCCGGGGCATACTGCTTACTCAATCGGCCTTCGGGTTGCCGGTGCCTATAATCGGCCGGATAACTGCGGGGAAACCCATACTGGCAGTCGAGAACACAGGCGAATCGGTGGTGCTCGACCCGGCATTTGTCCGGGGCGGCGAAGCCAACTTTCTGCTTATGGTGGAGGGACAGAGTATGAAAGATGCAGGGATACTCGACGGCGACCTCGTCCTTGTGAGGCAGCAGTCGACCGCCGAGCAGGGAGATATCGTCGCCGCGCTCATCGATGATGAGACTGCAACGGTAAAAAGGTTCAGGCAGGAAGACGACCACGTGATCCTCGAGCCTGAGAATCGGGACTTCGAGCCGATCGTTTCCGATTCTTCATCCGTAAAAATAATAGGCAAAGTGATGGCTGTCCTGAGACTGCTGGACAATCAACTCACGGTGAAGAAACTTCGGTAGAGATGGGAAACTGACTCCTGGTGACTTGGAATAATGGGATTACAGAATATTGGATTCGTGGATCGTACAGTCTTTTTACATTTTCCTTCTTTCATCTCACTTCTGGCTTCTGACCACCTGGACTGAAAATGGACAGTGACCGTTATCCCACTATCATGCACATCGACATCGACGCATTCTTCGCCTCGGTGGAGGAATCGATCTGCCCGGCCTTACGCGGGAAACCGGTAATCGTCGGAGGGCTCCCGCACGGCCGCGGAGTTGTGGCATGCCCGAACTACGAAGCAAGGAAACTCGGAGTCAGGACGGCAATGCCGCTTGCAAAGGCGTACTCACTTGCTCCCCATGCAACTTTTATGAAAGGGAGCTACCACGCCTACGAAAAGTATTCAAGACGGTTCATGCAAATCCTGCATGACTTCTCACCGATCGTTCTGCCGGTCAGCCTTGATGAAGCATACATCGACGTGAACGGATGTCTTCATTTCTGGGGTTATGACCTCGCAGCTCTCGCCAATTCCATAAAGCGCGCCGTTTCCGATGAGCTGGGAATAACCGTCTCGATCGGTGTAGCTTCGAACAGGATATGCGCCAAAATTGCCTCCGACTACTCCAAGAAGATCGCACGAACAAATATGGAAGCAAGAAAAGAGACCGGTCCGCCGGACGGACTTCTCGTAGTTCCGCTTGGCGAAGAAAAAGATTTTCTCGCTCCCCTTCCGGCTTCGGCAATTCCCGGAATCGGAAAGAGAACGACGGAGACACTTGAGAGCCTGGGGATATACACCGCCGGGGCACTCGCAAGCGCAGATATTCACATGCTGAGGAATATCT
>JAJYJD010000285.1 GCA_021789755.1 Bacteroidota bacterium | reverse complement strand
AGGTACGACGCGTCATATGAAGAGCGCGGCAACGATTATCCGATCGGTTTCGTAAGGTGGACCGAAAACAGAAACATGAAGGAATTTCTACAGCTGCTTAAGGAACGTAAGGTCAACGTAAAAGCTCTTACGACTCACCGGTTCCCCATCGACGATGCCGGCCGCGCGTACAAACTCATAAGTGGAACAAAGTCCGAGAAATATATCGGCATACTACTCGAATACGAGAAAGAGGTCGCTGAACGCACAACGACCCTGAAGGACAAGAAGAAATTTTTGTCCACACCCAGGACAGATGGGTACAAGATAAACCCAGCTGCAGTCGGCTTCATTGGCGCGGGGAGTTTTGCACAGGCAAACCTTCTCCCGGCATTGAAGAACATTGAGGGTGTTCACCTCGATACAGTCTGCACAGCTTCCGGGGTGAGCGCAGGAACGATCCAGACCCAGTTCGGCTTTGCGTCCCTCACGACAGATGCTCAGGAACTTCTGTCAAACGAGAAGATCGGTACGGTGTTCATCGCCACCCGGCACAATCTTCACGCCTCTCTCACAACCGAAGCGCTCAAAGCCGGGAAAAACGTTTTTGTCGAGAAGCCCCTCGCCCTAAACGAAGATGAGCTGGTCAAGCTGGCACAGTTCTACAGAGGCGACGACGAGAAGAACATGCCTCTTCTGATGGTCGGCTTCAACCGCAGGTTCGCGCCTTTGAGCCAGGAACTCAGGAATTTCTTCAAGGATACAGGCGAACCGATTGTTGTCAATTACAGGATCAATGCCGGATTCATACCGAAGAATCACTGGACGCAGGACCCGGTGGAGGGTGGAGGAAGGATAGTCGGAGAAGTCTGTCACTTCGTCGATTTGATCCAGTTTATTACAGGTTCCAGAGTCCGGAAGGTTTATGCCGATTCGATAACCTCCGGCAATGCGGCATTAACCAACAACGACAACGTAAACATAACGCTGAAGATGACAAACGGCTCACTCGGTGTCATCACATACGTGGCAAACGGTGATTCGGCACTGCCCAAGGAGCGCGTGGAAGTCACTTCAGGAAAAAGAGCAGCCATCCTCGACAATTTCCAGATTGCGTATTTCTACAAAGACGGCAAAGGCACGAAATCGGGGACCGGAAAAGTCGACAAAGGAATTCGCAGTGAGGTAAAAGAATTCATCCGCGCAGTGAATACAGATCGTCATCGGTTGATATCCTTTGACGATTTGGTAAACACGACACTTACGACATTTAAGATTCTCGCGTCCCTATCCGTCGGAGAACCGCTTGACTTGTGACCATTGATCCGGGACAGGGAACCAGCACCAGGAGCACTATGAAGACAAGGGACGGCATTTACAGACGATCCGATTCGATCCTAAGGATAATTCTTGTTTGTTCTGCAATTTTGGCGATCACATTTCGAGAAGCGGAAGCCCAGCGACTCTCGGCGTACGGCGGCCTGGGTGTCAATTATTATCAGGCAAACTCGATCACAAACTTCCTCAACGCGTCCGGAATAGGAAACATCAAACCGGGCGGATTCACTTCCGCTATCCAGTTTTCTATCGGGGCTGGTTATGCAGTCACAGCCGGCTGGGAACTGGGAATAGATTACGCGTATATGATAGACAGTTTTTCGGGAAACAGCGGTGCGGGCTCCCAGCAAGTGAGTCTTTCGTATTCCCTCCCTTCGCTGACCATTCACAGACTGATCAAGGGCGAAGGCTATTTATTCAGGTTCGGCGGCGCTTTCGGGTATCATTTCGGAAGCATCAGCATCTCTTCGCCGTACTCGAGCCGGACACAGGATTACTCGGGACGCGGGGTCGGGGTCAAGCTCGACGCGTCGATCGATACAAAGCTCGATGAGAAACTCTACGTGAGGGTCGGCGTCCATGCACTTTCGGAGTTCATCGGTCAACCGAAAGCTTCCGACGGTACAGGATTGACATACACGGATTACAACTCAGGTAACCAGGACCCTGTCAAAATGAATCTCATAGGGGTCGGTGTCTCGTTGGGGCTGGTTTATTATTTCTGACGCTTGAAAAACAATTAGGAGAATGAATGGGCTCAACTGCGGAAAGTATCGTACTCGGAATCATACAGGGACTCACCGAGTTCCTTCCAATCAGCAGCACCGCGCATCTCGTAATCGTGCCCGATCTTTTCAACTGGCAATCGCCGCTGCTGAACAGCCTTACGTTCGACGTGGCACTTCACCTCGGGACTCTGCTTGCAGTCGTGATATACTTTTTCAATGACACGCTGGACCTTATAGCGGGGTTCGTACGAGGCATCTACAAAAGGAGCTTCAATTCCGATATAAGGACGAAGTTTTCACTTATCGTTTTCCTCGGAACCATTCCCGCAGGATTTTTCGGAGTGCTTCTCGAGAAATGGGTTGAAACGAAATTCCGGACTCCGGCAGTCCTCGCGGCAGCTTTGATCGGAGTCGGGATATTGATGTGGTACGCGGAAAAGCGGGCAAAGCGCATTAAGAAGCTGGACTCGATGACGATAAAGGACGCCTTCATAATCGGATTCTCCCAGGCTATGGCCCTCATCCCCGGAACATCACGCTCCGGGATCACCATCTCCTCGGGATTGCTTCTCGGTTACGACCGTGAGGAGGCTGCCAGATTCTCATTTCTCTTATCGATCCCGGTGATCGCGGGAGCAGCGCTTTTGAAGCTGAGGATCTTCATTCATGGAATACCTCCCGGTGAGATTGCCCCGCTGGCATTGGGAACAATCTTCTCGGCGCTCTTCGGTTTTCTAGCGATAGAACTGTTCCTGAAATATCTCAAGCGCCACACGATGAACGCGTTCGTATGGTACCGGTTTCTCTTTGCGGCGGTAATCATTATCTTTCTATACATCAAATGAGAATACAATGAAAAATCTAATCTCCGCGCTCGCCATTTCGTTAGTCATTTCCGGGTGCAGCATGAAAGGCCACAATGTGATACTCGAGACAAATTACGGGACAATTGAAATCCAAATGTTCGACGACACCGCTCCGGTCACCAGCGAGAATTTCAGGAAGTTGGTCACCGGAGGATTCTACGACAGCCTCCAGTTCCACCGGATAGTTCCGGGTTTCGTCATCCAGGGCGGCGATCCTAACACAAGAACACCCAATAAGATGCTGTACGGGCAGGGCGGTCCCGGCTACACCCTTCCTGCAGAAATAGGCGAACTACATCTGCGTGGGTCCGTCGGCATGGCACGCGAAGGCGACCAGGTCAACCCACAGCGACGGTCTAACGGAAGCCAATTCTATATCTGCCTGAGTAACCTTCCACAGCTCGACGGCAAATACACAATCTTCGGAAAGGTGGTAAAGGGGATGGACGTGGCAGACAGCATTTCAAAGCTGCCGCGCGACGACCGCGATGTACCCCTGAAACCTGTCTACATATTGAAGGCCTACGTGGAGAAATGAGCGACTTCGGGAAATTCGCCTCTTCCGTCGGTAAGGGAAAATTTCCGAAGGTCTGTCTGATATACGGGAACGAGGATTACTTCGTCTCAAAAGCGGTAGATTTGCTGATGGAAAAAGTAGTCAACCCCGAACAGCGCTCATTCAATCTAGATGTCTTCGACGGGACCGAAACGACATCTGAAGAAGTTCTCTCATCGATCCTGAGCTTTCCGTTCGTGGGCGAAAGGAGGCTCAGCGTTGTGAGAAGATTCGACCGGATGGAGAAGAAACACAAGCTGGACATAGCCGGGCATCTCGGCGACGCACCAGAATCGAATGTTGTCTGCCTGGTCGGAGGAGAACTAAAAATCACGGACGAGCCGTACAAGACGATTGCCGCGTCGTTCGAAACCCTGACTTTTAACAGGCTGAAGGGGCCGGAGCTATCGGAATTCCTGATGGACACTGCCAGGTCTCTCGGCAAAGAACTCGGCGCCGGTGCTGCCGACCTGTTAGTGGATATGACCGGTGATTCGGTAGGAGATCTGATCTCAGAGATCGAGAAATTGTCGCTTTATGTGGGAGACGCCAAGAAAATCGAAATCGAGGATGTAAGCACTGTTGTCGGGCGATCAAGGTCGTTCAACATTTTCGAGCTGCAGCGCGCAGTAGGGGAGCGGAACACGGTACGTGCACAGGAGATTGCCGCCAAGATGCTCGAAACGGGAGAGAAGCCCGTCTACATGAATTTCATGCTCGCGAAGTATTTTTTGAATCTCCTGGAAGTCAAGCATGATCTCAGCAGGAACATGAACCCGAAGGACATTGCCACCGCGATCTTCGGACGATACAACCCTTTTATAAACGAGTACGTGGCAGCCGCGCGCGCCTACACAATACCTGAACTGAAAACCGCGATTACCGTCCTGTTGGATGTCGATACCAAACTTAAAACGGGTGGATTCGCAGACTCAGAGGCAATCGTCGTACTTGTCACCGAAATAACCGGACGTAACGGCAGCCGCACTACCTGACGACGCCTTTCCCTCTCGGTATAACGGCCAGAGTCAAACGGCTGATGCATACAAGTCTCTGTTCGTCATCCTCGATCCTGATTTCCCAAATCTGTGTTCTGCTTCCGATGTGGATCGGGCTCGCCTTGCCGTAGACGTAACCGCTCCGAACAC
>JAJYJD010000020.1 GCA_021789755.1 Bacteroidota bacterium | reverse complement strand
CAGATGGCGTGACCGCCATGGACGTATCCACAATGCCCTGATTAAATTGAATCTGATAATCAGACGGGTCGTAAATTGTTGGCAGCTTCCCACCGTTAGTGAAGACATCCGCAGTATAAGGGTATGCCTTGCTAAGGCTCGCACTGTTCCATCCGAAGGCAGAATCTCCAACTGCAAGTTGAGTCGTATCGTTATTAAAATTGACTCTCATTCCGTCAAACAAAGGAGGCTGTCCCGACGGATTGATCTCGGCATTGCCTATCAGAGTGTCTCCTGTTGTCTTGTCGACAACTATGTAAGACTCAGTATTCTTCAAATAAATCACGGGGAACGGCGAAGCGGAAGGGGTGTAACTGTAAGTTGTGTCCTTAAACGTGATATTAAAAACATGACCATTTATACCTCTGATGGTATATGGGTTCACGATTTCCAGGTTCACGGAGCCCGTGCCGTATGCAGGCGGCTGGTGATAGATTGAACCACCGTTGGCTGGCATATATCCGGCCGATGGAGCCTGCGGGACGACGTACGCCACGTTAACATCGGGGTGAGCTATTCCTCTGGCATCAACCGTAACGAACTTCGGGGTCTCTGCCGGATAAATGTTATTTGCGGCATCGCCTTTCGTGTAGGAAGTAACTGCGTAAAAATATCCCTGTCCGTTCTGCAGGCCGCTGTCGACAAAAGTGTGCACCAATCCTATATCGTTCCCAAGGTAAAACTTGGGCAGCGCTGCGAGGGCTTGAGTTTGAGGCAGGAAATAGCCGCGAATCCCGTCGATCAGATCATAAGTGGCAAGAGCCTGTCCTCCCGCCTCGGTGAAGCCGGGATCCGTTGAACGATATATTTTATATCCCTCGAACGTGTGCTGCTTTGAGGTATCCTGGATCGTAATGTCCACGAAGCTCTCCGCTTTGTTATCCCAGAGGAGGGTTACTTTCCGATTTCCTGGAACAGCAGTGAGAATTGGCTTGGGAGGAGGTTTAGTAAAATTGTAATTGTTGTCGTATATCTGTTGTACGACCTGCTTGTTCGTAAAGATTGCGGCACTGTCTGCGCCGAAGACGAGTGCCATCGAAAACCTTTCAGTATGCAGAGACGGCATCGGGAAATATCCCGAGGAGAAGATGAAATCTCCGTCCATAGGAGTCTGCGGAATAACATCGAAGTATCCCGGTATCATCCTGTTCCACAATACTTCGCTCTTGCTCATGTCCGGTGAGACGGACTGGTTAAAGAAGTTGAAGCTGGTCAAGCCGAGCTGGTCGGACTCGTTGACATCGGTCTTGTCGAAATGGGGCTCTCCCTCGGTGGGCATCCCGTCGCCTTCGCCGAAATCGTGAGTGTTCGGGACACCGTCGGCGCCGACGTCGTCAAATTGCGGGTTCCAGTTGCCGTTCTCGTCGCCCGACCAGTGGGATTTCATGATGCCAGGATATTTCCCCGTAGCGGGGTCTCTTGGCTGCGTATAATCGGGTACCCAGCCCGTGACAAGGTGACCGGGTCCGCTGTCGCGGGCCTCGTCAACCATCGTGTTGTCTTTTCCATTACCTGTCAGGTAGTCAATGTAAGCGAGAGGTCGCAGTTCGTCTTTGATCACGTTTCCAGAATTATCTTTGAAGATCCGTTCGTAATGAAGATCATGGTTCTCGTCTATGAGACCGTTCAGATTATCGTCGTATCCATTATTCGGAATCTCCGTCAGAGTTTCTCCGTCATAAATCCTGTACGGCACACCCTGGGAATAAACAGTGACCGTGTCCGTAGAGCTTTTAAGCAAAGTATCCAGGTCAACGACTTTTCTCTGATATTTAATAACCTGGAAAGGCGTCTGCGTGCCGGTAGTTATTTCTTGAGGGACCAAATCTATGAGAACTATTTGGTTAGCCGGCCAGTTAGGATTTGTGCCGACGTTACTTCTGCTTAATGTCCTCGTCGCTGCATAACTCTTCGTGGACGAGTTGTAAGTAAAATCGCCCGATGAAAAGACGGGTGCATTGGGATCGACGCTGCTGTTGTTGTTGTCTATACCATCATATGGATTTCCCGGGCTTTCCAAATAGGCGTATCCGGCATAGCCGATGTTTGTGCGCACATCAGGCAGCACCTGCGTGAGAGGAATGAACCCTCTTGCATACAAATTGTCATCCGCCTGCCAGGTATAAGTCAAATTGTTGTTCAGGTCGAAGTACGCAAGATTGTCTTTGCAAGGAGTATAATCGCCATTGTTTGCATACGCACCGACACAGCCTCCTATTATGAGACCGAAATCCGCCTTGTCATAGTTGGTTGTCCCAATGTTGGTAATGTCATAAAGCCAGAAAATCACATCCTGTGCCTGGACCTGGGACCACTGCAATCCTCGGACAGCCACGACCAGACCCATTCCGTTACGGGTAGTATCCGTCGAATCCGGATGAAACAACCCGTTTGTCCTCTGCTGGACACTGTTGTCCTGAGCGTCGTCCATAACGAAGTAACTCTCCTGATCGGCATTGAACACTCCCTTGCCGAAGTAGCCGTCCCACAGCGCCTTGCCTGTGGCGGGGTCGACCCAGTCCGGATGGTCCCCCCACACGGGAGGCCAGCTGCCGGGAATCTGACTCATCGCAACGGTGTCCTGATTAAGGTTGACGTAACCCTGCTCAGGCTCAAACCCCTGGAAAAGACCTGTTATCGGATCGACTTTTGCGGACTGTCCATTGCGAGGCCCCGGTGAAATGGTCACGGAATGCAGTGTATCCGGTCTACCATCCCCCGTGTAATCTCTGACAGGCAACTGAATCCCAATGAGGGGAGTGACATCTCCGATATAGCTATCTTCAGTAGCGGGGAAAGGCCAGTAGCCTCGGGCATCATTGGCGTTCGTTCCCGAAATGGATCCGTTGTTGCGGAAAGAAATAGCAACCCTATTGCCATTATGAATACCAAAACGAGTGTACAGCGCGTTGCCTCTGTGAGTTTTTGCCCACTGGATGAATTGACTGGTCTGGCCAAACGCCACCCCCGAAATGACGAAGATAACGGCCACGATTGAAAATCTTCTCATGATATACCTATGCCTTTAGAAAGAAATTGTAGTTCCTATTTCGATTCTTCTCGGTTCCGAATAGAAAGTCGGGTTGGTGTAAAAATCCTGGATCGTTGCTATCCTCTGCGGTGGATTGGCAGAGATTAGTGTCTCTTCAGCGAGTGAAACGTTCGGTAGACCGGTGTCGGTGTAGACCTGAAGTGCGTTTTTGGTATCAAGCAGGTTGTTGATCCTGGCAAAAAGCGAGATTGTTGTCTCGCCGAATCTGAAATTCTTGTAGACCCGTGCGTCGAAATCGTAGGTCGCAGGCTTCAACGCAGAGTTATAAAGTAACTCTCCGACATTTGAAGTCTGCAGTGGAGTATAAGGCGTTCCGCTGCCGAATCTGAAGATCAGAGTTGCCCCCCAATCGTCAGCATTAACATAATTCAGAGTCGCGTTCAGCGTGTGCCTCTGGTCCCAATCGAGGGGTATCAATTGAGTCTCAGGTTGGACGCCGGATGCTCTTAGATTCGCTGCCGAATTCGGATCAGATGCATCACCCTGCGCAATTTGAAAAGTATAATCCAAAGTCCCCGACCAGGAATTTGAAAGCCTCTTGTCGATAGTAACCGCGACTCCTTTCACAAAGCCAAAATCAGTATTGACGAACTTGCTATACTCTGCCGCCCCTCCGGTAACGAAGATGATTTCATTCAAGGTTCCTGACAGATTCCGGATATCATTGAAGAAGCCGGTTACGTCGATAGATATATCGTCGGTAAGCTGCTGTTGCACACCCAACTCGCCCTTGGTAGTCTGCTCGGGATTTAGATCCGGATTCCCAACGACCCCGAGAAAAGTACTCCCGGCTATCTGCAGTTTGTAACCCGGGCTCTGGTAAAGCTCATCGAAATTCGGCATCTGGAAGAACAGGCCGTAGGAGAAGTGTATGATTCCGCGATCGGTGATCGGGAATGATATGCCCAGCCTCGGACTTATCTGGTATTTATTGCTCGCCGTCTTATACCAGAAGGCCATTCTCCTCTGCAGTGCAACCGAGTCCTGGTTGGCCGGCGTGATCTTTCCACCAAGCGGAGCAATCACACTGTCCTGGTACTGCGGCTCGAGGGGAGAATAAACGTTCGGGTCGGCTGGGTTTGCGAGTACCTGCCCGTCGGGATGGAACCAGTCGAACCTCACGCCAAAATTCACGATGAGCGATTTATATTCCATCTTGTCCTGTATGTACGCAGAAAATTGCTGAGGTCTGTGGAGATAATACAGATTGTATGGGCTGATTGGACTTATAGCGGTGAATGGACCCTTAAGGAACGGGGTGGAACCGTCCGTCGCAGGATTCCTTCCGATATCGTTATTGCCGAGGGCGTGGCTCAGGTCCAAGTTGTGCAGGAACAACTGGTATTGATTGAATTCGACTCCCGCCTTGATCATATGGTTGTCGGTAACCTGGCTCGTGATGTCGAACTTTGCGACGTAGGTATCGGTGTTCCTAACGTTGTGCGCCATATTTATGCCGCCGGACATAAAAGTTCCTTCAGGCTGTGTGTTCAGGACCGGGAGTACATACTGCTTATAATTGATCGGGTCCTGTCTTGTAAAGAGGTCCGCTAAATGAGGCTGAATAGGATCGTAATATTCCCTGTAATCTCTGAAGTAATAAGACAGACCCAGCGTGTAATATGTACGGGAGCTTAGAGTGTGCGTCAGAGTAAATGTATTCAAATAGCCTTTCGTAAAATTGCTCAGCTCGCCGTCAGGATTGTATTTGT
Source organism: Bacteroidota bacterium (assembly GCA_021789755.1). Lineage (GTDB taxonomy): Bacteria > Bacteroidota > Ignavibacteria > Kryptoniales > JAKASW01 > JAKASW01. The sequence continues at coordinate 18,262 of JAJYJD010000020.1, read as the reverse complement.
AATTGAAATCGTAGTCCTTACCCCTGGAATTGTCAAGAATGTAGTTATACGACATCTGAAGCTCGGGAGAGAACTTGTAGGTCAACTTTCCCTGCATGTAAGCTTCCAGATAGGGCGCCATAGGAACCGCCTTCCCGTTTCCTGTTTCCTGTATGGTCCAATCCAGAGGGTTCGGGTTGGTTGTGTTCGTCACATCATAAACGTTGAATTTCCTGATCCCGAAGAGGTCGCCCGCAGTGTAATAGTACCGGGCATCGGCATAGAAGAAAAGGTGATCCCGCAGGATTGGCCCATCAAGTGAGCCCTCGAGCCATTTTTCATTCAATGGGTTTATCGTCCCGAGCCCTGAGAAGATGTCGGAATTAGAAGTAACATACCCTCCGGAATACGCGGTAATACTTCCATGAAATTTATCTCCGCCGGTCTTCGTGGCAATATTGACTATTCCACTCATCGCCTGGCCATATTCGGCATTGAAAGCGCCTGTCACGAGCTGCATTTCCTGTATTGAGTTCGTGTTCACGCCCACGACGGCCTGCCCGTTGTATGCGTCCGACACCGGCACTCCGTCAATCATATAAGTGATTTCACCGGCCCGCCCGCCCCTAGCATGCACATCACCATTCGGCGAGACGTAGATGCCCGATTGCAGTTGAAGAACATCCTGTACACTCGTGACGGGGAGAGACTCTATTTGCCTGCTATCAATTACAGCGGTAGTAGCCGTCATATCCTTCTGGACCATCGGGCGCTCCGCTGTTACGACAACAGCTTCCGTGGTGACTGCTGACTCAGAAAGGGCGAAATTGACATCCGTGGTCAAGTCTATCGAAACGCGGTTGTCTTTTATTTCCACCGGCCTGTATCCTACCGCTGTCGCGCGCAGCGTATAAGAGCCCGGCGGAATATTGAGTATGACGAACTTTCCGTTCAAATCCGTCGCAGCGCCTATCGACGTTCCCACAACCAGCACGCTTGCACCGATCAGAGGCTCTTTAGTGGCGGCGTCTACAACCGTCCCGGCCAATTTCCCGGTGTCCCCGGCAAAAGCTTTGAGCGACATTAAGAGGATGATCAAGAAACCGGTAGCTCTTCGCATGCTTTACCTCAGTTTTGATTTCTCGTGAGAGCGCCGCAGCTCTCTCTCACTATAAGCGTTGGCGAAAATGTCGTATGAAGTATCTCCATATCGGGATTTGACATCCTCGCGACAAGTCGTTCTATCGCCAGGACTCCCATCTGGAACATCGGCTGGCGCATCGTTGTGAGCCTCATATGGCGTGCAAGTTCTATGTCATCGAATCCAACGAGTGCTACATCTTCCGGAACTCTGAACCCGCTCTCCGTCAGGGCTGAAATCGCCCCCATGGCCTGTATATCGGATGATGCGAAAAATGCTTTGGGCATCTCGGATCCCAGTTTGACGAATTCCATCATCGCTTCGTAACCGGCATCCCGGTTGAACCCGTCCTGCCTGCTGTTCTTCCCGATCTTGACAAGCTCATCTGTGAAAGGCATCCCATGTCTCTCGAGTGCGCGGCGATAACCCTGAAGGCGTTCCAGAGCCGGGGCACTTACGGATTGCGCGTTGATCATGCCGACTGAGCGGTGACCCAGCTCGATCAGGTGGGTCGTAGCGGCATAAGCCCCCTCCGCGTTTGCGACGGATATGGAATCAAACTCCGGCGACACCGCGTCGACGAGTCCGATCGGGAGATTCGTCTCTTTGAGCCGAGCGAGGACTTTGTCCGGGACTTTCATGGAGAAGAAGAGAATTCCGTCGACCTTTCCCCTTTGGAGCGCCCTCGCCGCATATCCTTCCACCTGGTCGGGCCTTTCGACACCGTAAAGAACCAGGTCGTAACCGAGCTCCGAAATCTTGTCCTGGACACCGCGAAGGACTTCAATGAAGAAATAGTTGGTGAAAAAGGGAATGACGGCCGATATCGTCTCAGACTGCCGGCGGGCGAGGCGCTGGGCATAGGTGTGGGGCTGGTAGTTCAGGCGTTTTGCGACATCGATGACCTTCTTGCGGGTCTCCGGGGTGACGCTTGGGTGATCGTTCAGTACCCTGGAAATGGTACCGATTCCAACACCAGCTTCTCTCGCAATGTCGTAAATAGTAACCTTTTTCGCCATGACCTCACTTTTCTTGGAAGGGCTTCCAAAGCTGCACAAAAAAAATTACTCTGTCAAGACCTATTTTCGCCTCTCTTCGGAAAATGATGGAAACCCTTCCGTAAATCGCGAAATTGTTGGAAAAACCCACAAATTAAATTTTTCAAGCCGATGCACCTGCGACGAAGTTTGCGCTAACATTTCCAATACCCCCCTCACTCCGGAACCGGACTCGACTGCCTGTCTTACTTCAACAACATCATTTGTCCGGCCTTCCTGAATGACCCGGTGGTCAGGATATACAGGTACACTCCGCTTGTAAGATTCTTCCCGTCAAAGGAAGTAGAATGCTCGCCTGCGTCCTCAGCTTTATTCACTAGCGTTGCCACTTCCCTCCCGAGCAAGTCGTACACCTTCAATGTGACAAGCCCCCTCTCTGCCAGCCGGTAGCTTATCTCAGTCGACGGGTTGAAAGGATTTGGGAAATTCTGGTTCAACTCGTATCCGGAAGGGCCGGTCGGATCCCCTCTTATGCCGGTGACGTCGACACTGTCTATGTCTACCGTATAAGAACTATCGGGGCTGGCATTGACTATCACATACAATACTCCGGTAACACCATCGAAGTAGAATCCCGAACCCGATGCACGAAGAGAATCGATCGAAGCCGCAGCCGCAACCGGCAGGCCTTGCACGCGAACTCCGCCGGGCAGATGCGACACCTTGTGTATCTCGCACACATATACTCTCCGCGGTGGTTTCCCGTCATAGTTGCCTATAGAGGCGCCAATCGATATTTCCATCCTGCCAGAGTTTCCACTTTGTACCATCTTCTCGCCGAAGACGGTCTCGGAGAATGAGCCCGACTGGTAATCGAGGGTTTTGCCGTCATCTTCATAAAGTGTGAAGCTGGCGGGAATACCCGGGTTCGGATATACGGCGACATCGATATCGTCTGCGGGAAGTTGATCGGTATACTCCACCACCGGCTGCATAGGTATTATGCTGCCGGCCTTCACGAAGAGAGGCACCTCATCGATAGGAGCCGGGATCGTGACCGTTGCTCCGCCGTCGAACACACGATCATCCCAGTAGCTTATCCATTTCCCGGCCGGAAGATAAAAAGAGTTGCTGGTCTGCCCCGTCTGGACTACCGGAGCTACGAGCAAATCGCTTCCCCACATATACGCCGAACTTTCATTTGCGACGTTGGGATCATCAGGATACTCAATGAAGAGCGGCCTCGCGAGAGGCATTCCCGTCTCATACGCGTCGTGTGCCATCGTGTAGTTGTACGGCATAAGTGAATAGCGAAGTTCGATTATCTTTCTGACAATGCCCTCGGTCGACGGGCTTATTGAATTGAATGACCATGGCTCCGTACCGCCGAGACCGTCGTAACCGTGCGCCCTCATTACCGGACAGAATGCGCCGAACTCCATCCATCTCGTGTACAGCTCCGGCGTCGTCGGCTGATTGCCGGTAAACCCGCCGATGTCCGAATTATGATAAGCGATTCCGGACATCCCCATGTTCAGAAGAAGCGGCAGCTGCACTGCCAGTCCGGCGAAAGTCTTCGCGACATCTCCCGACCAGGTGACGACGCCGAATCTCTGTATACCGGCGTAGCCCGAGCGCGTAAGGTTGAACAAACGTTTGTTCGGAAAATCCCGGTCGAATCCGTTGAACAATGTCTGCGCCCACAGAAAGTCATAGACGTTGTGCACCTGTGCGTCCGGCCCCATGCCGAACTGCATTTGCTGAGAATCGCGTTCGGGCTCCCCGAGGTCGGTCCATAAGCCGGAGACTCCCGTCTGAAAAATATTGTGATATTTACCCCACCACCAGCCCTGTGCCGCCGGGCTCGTGATATCGAGAAGTCCGGCATTGCATCCGCACGACCACCAATTGTTCAGGATATAACTCTTGCCGTTTGAATCCTTGGCCAGATAGCCGCTTTGATCCGCAGTCGCGAAATTCGGCGAATTCTGCACAATATACGGCTCCGTGATGACGATTGTCTTAAAACCCTGGGAAAGGAATTGCGATGTAATTTGATTCGGGTTCGGCCAGGCGGTCAGATTCCAGTCGAGGTCTCCCATATTCTGAAACCAGTACAGATCGAGTATGATCGCGTCCGCCGGGATCGAATCCGCGCGAAACCTCTGTATGGTTTGCTCCGCATCCTGGTAGTCTCGGTATCCGAATTTCGACTGTATGTATCCATACGCCCACTTGGGCAGGAGGGGCGCTCTTCCGGTCAGCCACGTGTAGTCCGACAATATTCTGCCGTAAGTCGGGTCATATATGAAGTAATATGAAAGCTCGCCGCCGAGGGCACTGTAAGCCAGGACATTGGCGTTGGAACTCCCGATGTCGAAGTGCCCTTCGAATGTGTTGTCAAAATAAATCCCGTAATGGCCGGATGAGACGACGAAAGGAATATTGACGTTCATCGTCGGCGGGATTCCCCCGTTCGGGTATCCGCCGTGCTGTTCGTTATAACTGTCAAAAGCCAGTCCTCGCAAATTCAGGCTCAGTCCCCGCTCGCCCGTCCCATAGAAACACTCGCCCGGCCGGATCGTAAAATTCGCAGAGCGTTCAGACTGGTTGGACCCGAGTCCACCCGAGGCTGGTTCGCTGAGAAGAAGTTGACTCCCCGAATCGTAGAAACTGAGGCGAAGCGGGAATTTACCGCAAACAATGCGCAGCACGGAGGTAGTCACGGAGAGACTCGAATCGCCATCCGCGACGGACACACCGACCTGCTGCACTGAATCCGGAAGGACTACAAGCGACCTCTCGAATGTTGTCGACAAGGCGGGAAGATAATCGACTCGTACAAGATTCGGCTTGTAGAAGATCAGTCGAACCGCAGCACTATCGGCATCAATTTTGACCTCATTACCTGATACGGTATATGAGGTGAAGTTACCCAAAAATGTCTGCGCAGAAGTCATGTTCGAAACAGAAAGAACGATCACAATAGCGCAGAGCATCTTCAAAATCTTTTTCGCATCCGTCATCGATGCTGCTCCAAATTAATTTCGCTTCAATTCGTGGAAGGAGGAGTTGGTCCGAGTAACGATTTAAACTACACCACTCGGCCAGGGATGGGCAGGCAATCATACTGCCCGGCAATGCAAGGCCTTCTTCCCAAAACCATCCAAAGATAGTGATCGTTATCGCTGTGCGCAATTAACACGAGAGGAATATGAGGCGGGAGGCAAACCGGCGGATCGGTATGTGACGCCCTTACCGAACTCCGCCATACATATGGGTAGCACTTCCGGCGACAGCGAGTCGAGCCTTCCGTGCACATGAGAGTTTAATCCAAACCGGCGCCGGGTTGTCAGTTCCTATTTCTTCCTGCTCTCTTTAAGCATGGTCTCCAGATCAATCTCGTCTTTCATATGCTGCAGATTCTTCGACATGTCCCACCACCCATGCTTGAATGCCTCGTAGTCGGGAGCTCCGGTCATCGCAGCGGAGTAGCGCATCGTGTTGGCGAAGAACAACCATTGCTCGATCCACATCTTCTCGATAGTTTCGTCGAACGGATTCGATTTGTCTTCAACTCCTCTTGCCCAAGCCTTCGCTACGAGTTGCGTGGCGGTCTCCGTCATCATATCCGTCTCATGAATGACCGTGTCGAGATGAGCGAAGTGCCCGGTGGTCCAGGGAGTGCTGTGACATGACTGGCAGATCGATTCCATGCTTGCAAGCCTCGTGGACTGCTCCAGCGAATCGATCAGATAAGCCGACGCCATCCCTCCCGCAAAAGTCGTGGGGAGCGGCAGGCCGTCCGCGTTCCTGATGATCGTGGTGTTTCCCGATTTCGGCTGAGGATGCGAGTAAATCAATCCGAAAAGCCTTACCCAGAGTCGCGAGCCGAAATCATGTGTTCTCTCGGCTATTACCGAGCCGTCCGGGGACACGAGGAGAGAATTGTGGCAAGTCGCGCAGGTCGGCGCCTGGAAATCTTTTCCGACAACCCAGGGCACGTCTTCCATATTCCAGGCGTTGCCTTTCGACAGGAATATGTTCCCATGTTTGCTCTCTCTGTACACATCCCAGGCGGGGACGTCCGGTTCGAGATGGCATTGCGCGCAAGTGTAAGGTTCTCTCGCAATCTTGATGGAAAAACTGTGGCGCGTATGGCATGAAGTGCACGACCCCTTGCTCCCGTCGGGGTTGATCCTCCCTACACCCTGGTTCGGCCAGTTAGTTAGCTTCGGGACAACGACGTCGCCGATCTGATTGTGCACGGTATCCATCCCGTCCACCTGAACGACCGTCCCGTGACACCCCAGGCACGACTCATTGAGGGCCGTTTCGCTCGGAGGTTCGGATACGATCTTGTCTCCGTCTAGTTTCTTCACTCCGTCGATCGTCGACACTAGCTCGTGGTAAACGGGATTTCCCATCAGGTTCGCGTAAGCGTTCGCCTTCTTGCTTCCCTCATACTGAGAAACCTCGGCGGGATGACAGATCGCGCAGTCGCTGGGTGTGACTATGACGTTTATCTTGTACCCAAAATGGTCGAAGCTGTCTTTGTGCTCGTTCGTGTTTTGAGAATGGCACTCGTAGCAGCCGACCACATGATTCCGCAGTTCAGCCGGAGGATTGTCCGCGGAAATTCTCCTCTGCAATGCCGGCTTCATCAAGGCTTCCCCCACCGTCATGTGTGAGTGCCTGCTCGTTTCCCAGTCTTTGACAATGCCGGGAGTCACCCCCGAATGACAGTCGATGCAGTCCTGAGTCTGGGAGCTTATCGAGTCCGCCGGAGTCCCGATCACCGCTCCAAAAGCCACATCATGCGAAGTTGCAAATCCAAAGAACGTAACGACTATCCATGCCTTCACAAAGTTTCGTGCCGATGGACGAGAAAACGCCGACCAGAACGTTGTCATTTCAATACCTCCTGAATGCATTTGTAAGCACTGGCATTCGCGATGTAAATTCCTCACGACATCGAAGTCAATTATGATGCCAGGCGGGTGTTCAAAACCGGCACCAGAGTGGCGGACGGCACGCCGGCCGATTCAGGAAAATGGCATACTATTCCTCATGGAGGCATTTTGGAACCAACGGTTTAGCCCCTCGGAAGGCCCACCGGTCAGGAAAGGTGAAGCTCCATGTGGTGGTTCATAAAGAAAGGCTGCCTCGTTAAGACACTGAGGCGGCCTTACAGGAATCCGCCCTATTGCGATACTTACGGCCGCGCGTTTTACCCCGCGACGGGTTGCTTCGTTGTCTCCAGGGTTTTGATCTGTGCCGGCGTGTAGCCGAGCGCCCTGAAATCCATTACTCCGTTCTTCGCGTGGCAGACCAGACAGTCTACGGTATTCTTCTCCGCGTACGTCGGCGTTGCGCCCCGCAGCGGCGCCTGAGGGAGAGAGGCGATGTGGCAGACGCCGCATCCAGCTGCCTGCACCGTGGCTCTGCCGTTAGTGGATGCGGTCCAATTTGACGGAGAGGTCGAGCCCGCCAGCGCGCATTCTCTGTTCGCCATTCCCCACCATGTGCTGTCCGGTAGGCCCTGGACATTTCTCACAGGGGATGAAAGGGGCCAGTGGGCAGTGCGTACGATTTCGTCGAGCGCGTTCTGGTGACACATCGCGCAGGTTTGCGCCCCCTCGTAGCCGTTTTCTTTGATAGCACCGTTGCCGGGGTGAACCCATTTGTGAAGCAACCCGGAGCTCTGCTGTGCGGAGGCGTATCCGCTCAACAGAAATGTGATTCCCAAAATTAAGGTGCTGATTTTCTTTCGTTTAATGATCCTTTCTAAATGGTGCTTTTCGTGAACACCTTCACTTCCGATTAAGAACCCTCGGCGATACACACTCTAAGCCTGGAGTCCGACCGTGTTGCGTGGGAGTCACAACCCCCCAACGCAAGTCTCCAACTCTATCTCATTCCCCCGCGAGCCCAGACGGGTCGGCCGGAATCGTCCCGCAAAGTAATCGTCTTATCACCGTCCTTCACTTGCGCAGCGAGTATCACGTCGTTTCCGTTGAACTGCACTTTGGATCCTGTGACCACGACGTTATCGCCGACCTTGAACGAGATTTTCTGTTCATCAAGATAGAAAGTCGGGCCGACATTCACCGCGATCGTTCCGCTCGTATCTTTCACAGTTAACTCAATCATGTGGAAATTTCCCCTGTGACCGGAGAGAGTGTCCACGCTCTGTATCGTCCCCTTGATTGTTGTGACTGTCGACTGGTCGTAAAAATTCCGACGCTGCCCCATGCCCTGGCTGAATGCCGAGCTCGCGACAATCAGCACCACGGAAAATGCCAGAAATGTTTTCATACCTTGTGCTCCCTAATTGTTTAACGCTTGTATTTTGCCGGAGAGGAGATCTTCTCACCCTCCATGTTCACGTTCTGTTGGATGCACGAACCGGTAAAAGGTTAACTGGGCGGCATGATTCGTTCATTTCTTCCAGAAATCGGCCAACTCCCCGGCAGCAACAAGCGGGATCATGTTCTTTAGATTTTCGAGAGAACGCAGGTGCGCGTCCCTGTCACGCGACGAGACGGCATCAGAGACTATAACGGGGAAGAACCCTCTGTTCATAGCATCGCGCGCGCTCGACTCTATTCCGATTTCTGTCGCTATACCCGTGAATACCACCGTGGAGATGCCGGCGTTTCTCACCAGAAGCTCGAAGTTGGTCGCGACAAAAATGCTGGCGGTATTTTTATTTATCACGGTGTCGTCTCGTTCAGGGGAAATGACGAGATCGTATGCATCCGGAGCCTGCGCAAATCCCCTCGGCCTGTTTCTCATCATATACTTCCTGCCGGGTGATTCAAATCTTTCAGGGAGCGGGGTAATCTTCGTGAGAAAAACCGGAATCTTCTTCTCATGCGCGGCGGCCGCTAATCTCTGAATGTTCCGGAGAAATTCATCTTTGTTGAAGATCGAATCCACAAGCATTTTCTGGATATCCCAAAGAACTAGCGCCGACCTTGCGGGCTGAAGGAATTCGGCAATTTCATCGATTTTGTCCATGTTGTCTCCTTGCCTCCATCGAAATTGTTTTTAGAAAATAGACGCGCCGCAGATGACGATGTCACACGTTCAGACAAAATAACATTCGAGATTCATACCGGGAACCGTACTGGATTCATGCCGGATATAAAACGGCTCCCCGCCGCAAGTTGACAATCGTGCATCTAGCAGCTAAATTTGCGCGAGGTGATCCAAGTTGAAATAAGATCATCGAAACTGGTATGGCTGTGGGAACAGAGGGCATGCGGCGAGAAGAGGATTGCAATACCACCTGAACAAGAATGTCCTGAATGTTCTGTTAGTCATCAGTACAAGTTGAGGCATGGATCCGCTTCCTGATCAAAGACTTGGAAATCAGGTGCAAACAGCCTGCTAATTTGCCGTTCAATCCGCCATATGAGAAGTGCCTTTTGTCCCCGTCACATCACAGAAATGGAGTCAATTGATATGACACATCTCATGCGTTCCACGCTCCTGGCGAGCGCACTCTCGTGCGCGATTCTTATTGGACCTACGGCCACTCTTGTAGCACAGGAGAAACCGGTACCGTTCGCCAGGAATGCGATCTACTTCGAGGTCTTCGGACAGGGCGTTCTATATTCGATCAACTACGACTACCGGCTCACGCCTAACATCGGTCTGAGGGCGGGTTTTTCATACTGGTCTATCGTACCGTTTTTCCTTCTGTCGACCGGCGAGCTGAAGTTCACCGATTTTCCTCTCACGGTCAATTACCTCACCGGCAAAGGGACCAGTCACTTTGAGATGGGAGTCGGTGTAGTACCGGTCTTCATCTCCTTGGATGGTCATGACCTTCTGTTCGGATCGGAGATCCGTGGGAGCGGAAGAGTGCTTTTAGGCACGGCGACGATCGGATACAGGGCACAGCCCCGCGACGGGGGATTTATCTTTCGAATAGGTTTGACGCCGCTGTTTACATTCAAGCATCTTATAGTCAGCGGCGGGTTATCCTTCGGAGTCGCATTCTGAGAATAGGCTTGAACGTCCCCGGGGAGGGAGAAAGTCGGAAGTCTTTCTCCCTTCTCCCTAACTAGCCGCTTCGCCGCCGCCAACTCTTCTTCCAGGGAGCGATGTCCGACTTGCGCGGTTTTTCTTCCTGCCTGGCCGGGGCGAGCCTTGTAGGGCGCGTCGACAATTCACCGGATTCCTTCAGAGTTATTTCGCCCCGATACTTGAACAATATTTGCTGGAAAAATTTCTTCTCTTCTTCGGTCGCGACCAGCGAGACCGCTTCCCCTTTTTGGCCGGCCCGGGCCGTCCGCCCCACGCGGTGGGTGTACGATTCCACATCTTTCGGGATTTCGTAATTGTAGACATGCGAGACATCGTCGATGTGAAGCCCCCGCGCCGCCACGTCGGTAGCGACGAGGACCGTAAATTTACCGGTGCGGAAATCATCCGTGACTTTCTCCCGTTGCGGCTGCGACATATTCCCGTTCAGGGCGCGTGCCTGTATCCCCATCGTTGTCAACTTCTTGGAGACCTTCACCGTGATATGTTTCCTGTTACAGAATACGATGGCGAGACTGCGCTCCCGGCCCAGCAGGTCGGCGAGGAGGTCCAGCTTGCCTTCGGGTGAGACGTGGTAGTAAGTCTGGTGCAGGAAAATGGGTTTCACCGTTGAAGCGAGCCTGACATTTTTAGGGTTGTGCAGGTATTTTGCCGCCAGCTTTTCAATTTCCCTCGAAATCGTCGCACTGAATAGAAGTGTCTGATGCTGTTCCGGAAGCCTGGTTGCGATCCGCTCGACATCCCTTATGAATCCCATATCGAGCATGCGGTCCGCCTCATCGCAGACGAAATACTTTATCGTATTCAGCTTCACCGCGTTTCGATTCAGCAGGTCGATGAGCCGGCCGGGAGTTGCCACTATGATGTTTGCCTGTCTAACTTTTGCGACCTGTGTATTTATGGAGACTCCGCCGTAGACAGGTACGATCCCGAGATGCTTGCCCGCCGAATATTTGATAAACTCTCCCGCTACCTGCTGGGCGAGTTCCCTCGTCGGGACAAGAACAAGCGCCTTCAGGCCGTCGCGCCTTTGAAGTTGTTCTATGATCGGGATGGCAAAACTCAGCGTCTTGCCCGATCCTGTTTCGGATTGTGTGAGCACATCCTGTCCGTTCGCGATTGCCGGAATTATTTCTTCCTGAACCGGTGTCGCTACGGTAATTCCTTGTGCTTCGAGAAGGGCCGTAATTTGGCTGCTCAGCACAAAAGATTGTGATTTCATTAAAACCTTTCATAAATGTATGTGATATAATTGCTGGGAAAATTAGCTGCTTTGAAGGCGTTAGGGCTTTCGATTAGAAGACCAAATCCCGGCTTCTGAACACCGTCGCCCGAACTTCTATTTAGGTGGGGAGAAGATGTTTCTGTTACTGACACAATATAATGTAAATGGAGATATGTTCCGCATGTTATTTTCCGGCGGGAAGAAGAGAGAATTTTTTAATCCGATGACTCGGTTTCTTGGAATTAAATCGTGAGAGACAGCTTTCTTAATTCAACCAGGCTTTCGTTTCGGCTCATCGAACCGTAATCGGCACACGCATTAAGCAAGACCAAAAGTGACGCCGCAGTAATCGTGGAGTTCGACGCGTGACACATTGCAGGCAACACCGAGATTACAGAACCAGTTATCCCCTTTGTTTCCCTCGAACGGGCCGCCGATTATTGAAGGGAAACGTTTGCGAGAGAAGGAAGAACGAACATATCAGCTGCTTCCCCATCCTCGTAGATGTCAGGAAATTTACGTGCCTGGTAGTGGGCGGTGGGAAGGTCGCTCTCAGGAAGGCATCATCCCTTCTGGAATTCGATGCAACAGCGACCGTGGTTTCTCCCAAGATATGCAAAGACCTAATGCGACAGAGCGGCAATAAAGAGGGGAGCCGAGGCTCCCCGCTGTTAGATTGTGAACCCGACCGATTTCACGATAACGATGATCATTTCATTTCATTCACGATCTGAGGTATCGCGCTCTCAGGAAGCATCACGCCCAGCATTTTCAGTTTCACGTAATCCTCGCTGTAGAAATAGTATCCGGGGTGCGTGCTGTTTCTCGATCCCGAGCCAGAGTCCTTTATCAGATACCAATTCTTACCGTCCTTCTGCGTGTATCCGATAAGGTGGATTCCGTGGTCATCGGTTGTGGTATGATTGTAGAATCTGAAGATTCGCGCGTTCGCGTCGATGTATTGAGAAGGAATATCGAAGCTCGGGACAACCGCAACGCCGGCATGGCCGTCGATTCCGGGTTCCGAGACATCACCCCAGATCGCCATGGTATATCCGTGGCGAACGGCGCGGTTGATGGCGTCCATGAATTCGTCCAGTGTAACGTTGAAATAAGCCTTGCTGTGCCACCAGTTGTCCGGCACGTTATATTCGACCCACGTATGGTACGGGCGATCGGAGAAAGAGACGAGCGCGACATAATCGTCGGGGTTCAGCTTCACTACCTGCTCCAAATATTCTTTCGGGGTAATCAGCCTGCCGTCGACGCTGATTTTTTCCGGCGGTGTTCCCATGTAATGATCCAGGATAGACTCAACAGTGCTTTCAACTACGGCTTTGTCCCATGCATTCGAAGCCTTCACGGCTTTGAGGTATGAATCGAGTTCCGCGAACATTTTTGAGTGATCGTGGAAAGGCTGGCCTTTCAAGAGCCCTGTGTAGTCAACTTCCGGAACAACACCATGTTCTTTCCACGCCCGCAGCACGGCATTCGCCTCCGAACCTTCGCCGAATTCCTGGTTCCCTCTCGACCGTACATAGCCGAGAGCTTTTTCAACATATTCCCAGTAGACGGTATACATCTCCGAAAACTTCATCTTCTTCCCGGTGAGGCGGTATACTTCGGATTCGAGGAAAGACGTCGTCGAAAAACACCAGCATGTTCCCGTGTTGCCCTGCGAAATGGGAGGATTGTGCCAGTATTGAGTGAACTCATCCACCGATTTCGGCGCATCGAATCTACTGAAATCCGGATGAATGGCCTTTTCCGGGGCGGTGATAGTGTCTCTTTGACTGTAAAATCGACTGAGAGAAGTGCTAATGGAGTCGTAAAATTCGTTCTTCGGTTGAACGAACAGCGCGGTATCACGATGTGCAATTTGGGAGAAGGAACTTCCGCAAATTGACAGTAGGAGAAACACTGAGATGGTACAGAATGATTTCATAGCTGCTACCTTTGCTGATTGACGTTGGTGAGTTTTTGATGATGGAAGGAATGCCGATACACTGCGGATGACTGCACCGATCATTAGTCCCGGAGAGCGACTGATGATGAAAGTCCGAAGTTCAACCTGTCCACGCCAATAAGACTGACCGCACTGATCAGCATTCTCTGCCTAACTTTGACGGGAAAAAGTTATCGGGTTTGCGAAGCAATGTCAAACCAGATCATCGCGACCGTGTCACGATAATGTTGCTGCCGGTTGTCTTTCAATTGGTTCCGCACGTTCCCGATGCAGGGACACCTCATCCTCCACGAACGATCAACATCCGCTTTATCTCGCCATCGCCTCGACAATCAGGAATCCTACCGTCACAAGAATGATAGAAAGGAATAACCAATAACTTCGCTCGCGCAGTATCCTCATCTTCTTTCTCGAAGTGACGTACAAACCAAAGGCGACGAAAATCGCCGCATTGCAATTGCGACAACGCTTCACCCGTATCAATCCAATTGACTGGAACACAGACTCCCAGAATGATGAAGGTGAGTCTGAATCAAACTTGGAAGAAGACAAACAATCAGGACATCTTCTTTCCACGACATTCTCCTTGATTTCTATTCCGATATCTTTTCTATATTTACCCGCCCGCCTTAGCGCGGCAGTTTACAGTGCCTGGATCGGTTCCCTGCCAGACCTACTTCCACCATGTGACCAGATGAGCGGGCTTGACAGGAAAATCCTCTTACCTGCAGGCGCCTTTGCCTACCTTCCTCATAATCTTCCCTCACATTTCCCGGTTGCCGCCGACAATTTGCCGGCATTCGACGGCAGCCACTTGATGTGCACTCGTTAAGTATGGTTACTCAGGACACGCGCTGCCACCCTCGAAATAGTGAATGGTTAATTTTAATAAAAAGATTTGAAAAAAGCACGACCCATATACCGACTTCGTGAGATTTAGATCACACAGCCTGAAAGTCGATCACGGCGTTTTCTTTTGAGATGCTGCGCGGCCATAATATTTCGACGAAGACATGGACCCCGTCCTCCATAGACACGGGATCGTGGACCCGCTTGGTCTTTATTGCAAAAGACGCTTTCCTGGCATTGCGCCGATTGATATTTTCAAAAAGGTCTCCTTTGAGTCGAGAGAAATGTGTATGATTAGTTGTGATAACAAAACCAAAACATCGCTCACAAACCCAAAGGAGAGACCCATGTTGTACACCGGTATCGATCTTCATCGCCGCGTCATTGCTCTCTGCACCGTCAATGAGAGCGGAACCGTTCTCGCCCGTTCGAGAATCAAAACAGATCCTGAAGCCATCCTTACCTACTTCCACCAATGGTCTGAACCTCACCGCGCCGTCGTAGAGTGCACCACCGGCTGGTATTGGTTCTGCGACCTTCTCCACACTGCAGGCATCGACATTATCCTTGCTCACGCAAAGTATCTAAAGGCCATCTCATATGCAAAAGTCAAAACGGACGCCGTAGATGCTCATACACTTGCCCAACTCCTGCGTATGGGGTTCATTCCGGAAGCCCACCAGCTTCCCGTGGAATACCGACCTCTCCGAGATCTGCTCAGGCAGCGCATGGTCATGGAGCACAAACGAACGAATATCATCCAAAGAGTTGCAAGCATTCTGGCTCAATTTAACATTGCTCCTGTTCCTGTATCTCCCTGCAAGCCAGCCTTCGCCCAGTTCCTTGACAGCTTATCGCTTCCACAGGAATACAGGTTGACCTTGTCCTTCTATCATGAGCAATGTCTGCAAACTACCAACCATAGAAAAGAACTTGAGAAGTACTTCAAATCCCGTCTCCGGAACACTCCGACACTGCAACTCCTCATGTCTATTCCCGGTATCGGAGATATCTCCGGATCCATGATTGCCATGGAAACTGGCGACATCCATCGCTTTGCAGACGCAAAGCATTACTGCTCATATTGCCGACTTGTCCCGGGTGCTAAAGACTCCGGCGGTAAATACAGTCACCGGTCAGGTTCCAAAGATGGCAACCAATATCTCAAGTATGCCTTCACCGAAGTTGCCATCAAGGCCATCATGTTCTACCCGGAGATCAAGCAGTTTGCAGAGCGTCTCAGCAAGCGTGCCAACAAAACCATCGTTCGTACTGTCGTTGCGAAAGAACTAGCCAGGTGTGCCTACTACGTCCTGACTCGTCAGCAGGAATTTAGAACGTTCAAAGGCATTGAAATATACAAGCTTCGTGACTGGCCTCGTGCCCGTAAGCCCCTGCGCCTAACTGGTGCCGTGTCTCCGATCGGTTGATTGGGATACGGGCGCGTCGCCGTTAATATATCTGGGATAGGTCGTCCTAATACCTGGACGACAAGAGCCCGATAAAGTGTTTGGGACCAGTCCCGGAGCGTTACAGGAGTCCTGACTACGATGTATCACCGGCGGCCAGTACAGGCCCAGATCAGTGCCTAAAGTGCAAAGAACAAAACGAAATCGATGCCTTCGTATCGACGCGCGATCTGTTTGTCTCTTGACTTTGACCTTTTATAAAGTGTTAGGCGTTCGTGAATGTCGGAAGGATTTGCCCGACAAGGTCCGATCCGTCGACTGCAAGATCAAACCAGATACGGGAACTTCCGATCCCCGCTGCTCCGATCAGAGCTGTCCCAGTTTGATAACGGCCAGCCTGGGCCGGCATTCTCCGCCCGGTCGGACTTCAATCACAAAGCGAACAAGATAGAGACTGCTACTCCTCACGGCCCGTGAGTTTGGCAAGGACCTTTGCTGCGAGCAGGCCGACTTTCTTATTCATGTCATACACGGCACGGCTCTTCGATTCATCCTTAGTGAGCTGTCCCGACTTCCCGTTTTGAGACGAGCTGAAAATCAGGTCCCCATCGACAGGATCGCTCGCATTCAGCACTAAACCCCACCTGCAATAATACCACTCATCCACAGGTTCCTCGGAGGGCTGGATGCTCGTCGAAATCTTTATTATTAGATCGGCGTCCTTGCCCGTCGTCCGCTTCACGATAAAACCGCTACGAGTAAACATGTCGGTCACTGTTTGAGTTACCACATCAGCAGCCGGGCCGTCCCCGCCTACACCGATCACGAATTCATTTTGAAGAAACCCGAGTATCTCCGAGTTCTCTTTCTCGAACGAAAAAGGCGGCTCAACCCCCTTTCCGGATGCCGACACAATTCTCAGATCGGAGTTGAGCTCATCCCTGTCCGACATCAGATTCTTTTTCAGGAGCAGCAGCTTCAACTTGTCGATTTTCCCCGATGCGGAATCGGTCTTCATGGTAAGCCTTCCGATCTCGACATCGAGCTCTCTGATTCGTTCCGCAAATTTCATTGAGGCCTTCTCACGGTCGAGGACAGCCAGTGCGTAGTAGGTTGCATCTTTCGGGTTCTGCCAGACATCAGCTATCTCCGTGCCTTCCAGTGTTTTCTTCAGTCCCATGTCTATTTTTGACCTTGTGACTTCTTTCGATTCAGCGCTCACTCTGCCCTGCGTGTTGTTCAGAGTCTCGGATTTGTTCACCGAGATGTTCGCATTGATGTTCACTCTGAAAACCTCCGCTATGTGCGCGCGGGCCTGGTTCTCCGCTCCCTGCCTCGTGTCGCCGCTGCCGACGCCGACTATGTAAAACTCATCCTGGTATTCCCTGCTCTTTCCACGCACCCAGTCGGGCTCCTGGGCAAAGATGAAAGCGTTGGAAAGCAGCAAAAGTGCCGATGAAATCAAGATTCTCATGATATGTTTCCTTCATCTTACGTCCGGCACAATCTGAACGGAGACCGTGCCGGTTTTGATTGTTACGGACCGGCTGTCCACCTGTCGCGAGAACTCATCCGAGATTCTGAGGGTGTAGGTTCCTTCCGGAAGCTGGAAGCGCGCAAGCTGAATATCATGCGGCAGAGCCCTCCATACCCTGATGTCCGCCTTTTCCGAGGCATCGTAAGCTGCATCGACAACCACGCTTGTAAGAAAATTTGCAAGCGGTGAATCGTCTTTCTTCTTCATCTCCTTTTTGGCCTTCTCTGCTGCGAGGAACTTCAGGAGCGCCCGCCCGGCTGTCTTGAGATAAATCATCGCGATACGTTCATCCAGATTCCGAGCGGCGATGGCACTCACATTTTCTCCAAGCTCGGCGGTCGCTTCCCCCGAGGCTCCATCACCGCGCAAGGAGATGCGGTACGAGCGGACAGAATTCTGGCGGGACCGGAATTTCGGAACAGCCGCCACAAATGTGTGCACTGTCCCGTCCTTGTCCATTATCGATACTCTCATCCTGAGCTCCTCCTTAACCGGCCCCTTTCCGGAATAAATGATCAGCATGAGGGTCCCCTGGTCTCTCGGAGGTGCGGCATACTGCATGCCGAATAAGCTTTCATATTCATTCAGGTCGTCGTCGAATCCGAGTCCGCCGGCCGCCCGGATGAGATCGGATTTGAGATAGGAGGGACAGCCGGTGGCATAGAGCGTGTCGTAATCTCTGTATCCTTCGTAAGCCTGCTTGTACGATATGTAAGCATCGTTCAGCTCGCCGGCCGCCTCGTAAAGCACGCCCATCAGATACCTCACAAAAGCGTCTTGCCTAAAGGAGTTCTTCCCATGATACTGTTTCGAATATTCGTTCAGTTTTAGATCGACTTTCCGCGCCTCGACGATTGCATCTTCAATTCTGCCCAATCCGGCATAGTTCAGCGCAAGAAAGAGATTGACATAGACTTTCTCGAAGTCTTCGCCCTCGTAAGGAAGCAGGTTGTCGTTGATTACGAATGAGCCGACGCCTGTCGAGACGCTCTGTGTATAGAGTTCGTCCATCTCCCTCTCGCTCTGGAGGAAATGAACGTTACTCGCGTCGTATTCACCCGCATAGTGTCTCAGCAGGCCTGTCTCGAGATTGTACAGGACGC
>JAJYJD010000284.1 GCA_021789755.1 Bacteroidota bacterium | reverse complement strand
GGACGGACGTTGATAGAAATGCCCGTAATTGAAATATAGCTTGCTGCTTTCGGTCACAGGGAAAGAGACGGACAGTCGTGGAGAGATCGGCATTTGCACTTTGTTGGATGTGGCAGGCCAACCCGGAGGAGACGACAGCATGCCGCGATATTGAAGCCATGCCTGATAGGAACCGAAGCCGCCGGAGAGATTCGAGTAGACATCGTTGTAGAATGCGGTATACGCGGGATTCGGTGGATTAGTAACAAGGAATCCGCCTCTTTGTGGATTCCAGTAGTCCATCCTCATGCCGAGATTGGCTATCATTCCCTGGAACTCAAGTTTATCCTGGATATAGATGCCGCCGTCTATAGGGGTTACGTTGTAGTATTGCCAGAGATCGGGAGTATAAGAAACCTGGGTCTGGAGCCATGTACCCGCATATACATTCAGATTAGTCAACTCGGCGGTAAATCCGGCCTCCAACTGGTTGAACCTGTCGATCTGCCACACAAAATTGCCGTTCAACTGTGCCATCATTGTGTGTGAAGAATCGACCCGCTGAGTTCCGCCGGCAAGATTGAACATACCGAGCTCGTCTGGGGCAAAATTGGTAGACCCGTTCGGGGTGCCGCCGACCGGCAGTTTCATTATCTTTATGGCACCCGGCTGAGGCGTGTCATAGACCTGGTCGCCGACCATGTACCACCATGCATTGGCGTTGTTCGTGTCCAGAGTGAACGACTGTAATCTCGGTCTGTTGTACTGGATGTTTGCGTCGACCGTGAAGTATGCCTTCGGTGAAATAGCGTGCGTGTACTTGGCCCCACCGACGATGAATTGCTGGTCATAGTACTGCATCCTGCTTACGTCATATATCTGCGGAAAACTTCCGCCGCCGATGAGGTGCGCCTGCTGGGCGATGGAACTCTGTGTATTCGTCAGAAAGCCGAAGCTGGAAGACCCTTCCTGAAGTGTACCGCCGAAAGTGCTGCCGATACCTGTATTCAAGGTGTTGACGTTAGCGAGCATCCCTTCCAGAGTGAGTTTGTTTGCGCCATCTATATCCGTGGTAATTTTCAGCTGGCCGTTCCAATCCATATAATTATCGCGAGGACCTATCGGATAGGCAAACTGAGTGTTCTCGTATTTTCCTCCGATCAGAAAAGTGCTGCGTCCGAGATACCATCCGATCAGAGGCAGCTCTTCGCCCGGCACAGGTCCGGTCAAGCTTCCTTCGAAATAGTAATCGGGATGTGTTGCGACAGGATATGTCGGGTGCCGGAGCTGCCATATTTTCATTCGCTGGAGCGAGTCGAGCTGTAAAACAGGATTGAAACCGGCAGGAAACTGAACATACGGCAATTCATACTTGCCCGTGGCATACATGTATTTGCCGCCGGCCATTCTGCCGTTAGCCCAACCTTTGAATCCCCAGAACTCGCGTGGAACGGCCAGGCTGTCAGTATGGGTTCGTACACCGCGCATGGCGTATTGTCCGGCAAAGACCTGATTAATTATAGACCCGTCACTCCACGGATTCGTTCCGAAAAACTTCTGATAATTGCCGGCCGTCATGTTGTAGTTAATGGAGAGACTGTATTTCGATCTGCTTCCCTCCTTTGTAACGGCATTTACGAGGCCCGATTGTATTCCACCATACTTCGCCTGAAAGCCGCCGGTCATCACCTGAAGCTCCTGGATCGTGGTGGAATTGAAGGACAAGTAGGAATTCTGAGAACGCGGGTCCTGAAGGGACATACCATCCAGACGCACATCAGTTTCGCTTATCGCACCTCCGCGGATGCTCAACCCATGACCCTGGTTATTATCCACGAGCTCGACACCTGCCAGCCTCCCGACGAACTCATCGACCCTGGTGATCGGTGCTTCTTCAATCCTCTGAACATGGACCACTTCCTGCGTACCGGCGACGTCAGGCTTGATTATGTTCGCGCGATAGACCACTTCTACGCCCCTCATTTGGATCGCGCTTTCTTCCATTGAAAAGTTTACGGAGATGGTGCGGTCGGCTTCGGCCGTGACTCCTCTCTGAACCATCGGCGCGTATCCAACCATTCTTGCAGCCACGTTGTAAGTCCCTGGACGAACATCCAGGATTGCATAGTAACCGTTTTCGTCGGTTCTGGCCCCCCTGGGCACGGTCAGTCTGACCGGCCGCCCGGCAACCCATTGTGAATCAATGATTACGGTCACTCCGGGCAGACCCTCCCCCGTTTTGGAGTCTACAACCCGGCCGGCTATCTTGCCGTTCGCGGCGTACAGAAGGTCAGCCGCAAAGATTATAAGTACTGCCGACGCAAGACCGATATGACTTAGCCTCTGACTGATGCCATTGTAGCAAAGAAAACCCATGCGATATCCTCCCTTGCACTAGAGCAAAGTCTTTTGCTTCAAACTGATCAAAGCACATGAGAGCAATTGCAGTACGGAGTTCAGCCCGGTAGATCGGAAATACTATGGATAGCCCTAACCCGAAAATGGCAGATGGGGATACTGTTTCAGGCCGCGAATACCGCAAACCTCCCTTTACATACCTGATTGTGAAACACACGACCGCGCCCGCAGGCGCGAATCACTCACTTGTCTCTTGACCCAGAATTTTACACAACTAGTTCCTCAATGTCAAGAATGCCGGCAACTTATTTTGGACCGAGAGAGGTCGCCACGACAGGCCCCCTGGCTCCCGGGACGGCTGAAGTCAGCTTGCAGCAGATGATAAGGTCAGGTTCCCCGGCCCTCTCGCTTTCCTCAATCGCGCCGCTGCAAGAGATTCAAACTAGTTCCGACTACTCCAACCGAGGAAGCTTCTCTTTTATCGTCCGCGGATCCTGCGGCCTGCGCGCTGACCGCTGATGTCTGCGGCGTCCCGCTCTTTCCGTGCCAGCTCAAATGTTTTCCTGAAGAGAGCGTCTGCCACATCGCTCAACGTCATCTTCCATCGTGCCATGACTCTCCTGGCTACCTCAATAGCCTTATCGAGTTTGTGGGTGACCAGGCCATCCGATTCCCCTGAAGCTGAAGGGCACATCCGGGGTGCCCTTGAGCCTGACATCTTTGACGATTCATCCGTATGTAACGAACTCGGCGGAGAGCTTTGCCGCAGCTTTCTTGTCCGTCAGTATTATGGCTTTCTGATGAAGTTGCAGCGCGGATGCCGGACACATTGCAGTGATAGGCCCTTCTACCGCCGCCTTCACTGCATCAGCCTTACCATCACCGTTCGCGAGCAGGAGCAACTCGCGTGCTTCCATGATCGTGCCGACTCCCATCGTTATTGCATACCGCGGGACTTCCTTGACGCTCTTGAAGAACCTCGAGTTGTCCTTGACCGTCTTCTCTGTGAGTGTCTTGATCCGCGTTCTGGACCCCAGCGATGAGCCGGGCTCATTGAAAGCGATATGTCCGTTACCGCCGATGCCGAGGACCTGAATGTCTATTCCGCCATACTTCTTGATCTCGTTTTCATACCATTCACAGAATTGTACGATCTTCGGGTCCGTTTCAAACGAAGAGATATTGAGATCGCCGAACATCGCGTGCGGGACGTGTACGTTGGAAGGATTGATATTGATATCCTTGAACAAATTCTCGCGCATGAAATAATGATAGCTCTGGTCATGTTCGGGCGGTATGCCGATGTACTCATCAAGATTGAAAGTTATCACCTTCGAAAAATCCAGGCCTTCGGATTTATGCAGCCTGATGATCTCTTTGTACAGACCGACCGGCGTGCTTCCGGTGGCAAGACCGAGGACCAGGTTCGGCTTCCGCCTTATCCTGGATGCGATGATTTCCGCACCCTTTTTGCTCATCGCGCCGTAATCTTCGTGCACAACCACTAGCATGACTCATTTCTCCTTTACTTTGTTTGGTTGAATCCGTGAACTGGTGAATTTTCTATTTAATGGCAGCCGGAAGCCCGGATCGTCCCGGCTTCCGGGTACAATGCTTCGAAGCGATGACCGAAACCACATGATGAAATATCCGAAGGTCATTCGACTGTTAGAAGCCGGGGCTCACCGGCGCTGGACATTTTTAGCCGCGTATAGGAAGTAATCACAATTATACCGGCCAGTAGAGCCGCGACAACCAGGAGAAGAAAGAATTGCCACAGCTCCCACTGCGCGAAGAACCTCCCTACAAAACCAGAGAGATAACTTCCGGTTGCCTGGGCAGCGAACCATGCTCCCATCATGGCTCCCTTCATTCTCGCCGGGGCTACCTTCGACACGAACGACAATCCTATCGGGCTTAGAAACAACTCCGCAAGGGTGATAATGAAATAGGAGATGATCAGCCAGTATGGACTGACTTGAGAGAAGCTCGAGTGGATTACTGCGTTGAATGCTGGAAGTCCAAGCGATGCCAATATCATCACGACAAATGAGAGCGCCTCCAGATTCAATCCTATTGCCATCTTAGCAGGTGATGACGGCTCCTTCGATTTTCTCCCCAGGTAGCCGAATATCCCGACAAGTATCGGTGTAAGGAAGATTATGAACAGAGGATTGAATACCTGAAAACTCTCAGGAGAGATTCGATTAGTATTTGAGAAACCAGTCAACTTATAAATCATGGTAAGAAGTGCCGCGACCGATACAACAGCCCCAGTGATTCTCGCTCTCTTTGTGGATGACTTGGATACCGCGATGGAG
>JAJYJD010000283.1 GCA_021789755.1 Bacteroidota bacterium | reverse complement strand
CGGATGAGATTCAGTCTTCGACTGCACAGTTCAAAATCGATTCTGACGGGGTAGGTAAAAACTGACGGAGGAAATGACAACCCTCCGCGCATCCGGTCAGTCCCCACTCACGTTTCCGTGTTTAACGCTTGTTCAATACCTTCCGAACAGCCTGACAAAGAAACGGTGGAATGCGTGGAATGACTGTACAGGTTCGGCATACATCAGAATACATTTGCCGCCGACCACATTTAGCCCCAGGTTTCTTCCGGTTTCAAATGCGCTCCGGCTTTCGGCTCCCTGCTGAAGCCATACGCGGCGCACGCCGGCATCTGTCGCCTCCCGAAGAACAGCTTCGACGTTCTCCGGCTTGAGGCAAACAACGGCGGCATCGATCCGGCCTTTAAGCGCCGATACGTTCGGGTAACACCTCTCACCATCCATCTCCTGGATGGACGGATTTACCCCATAGACTTGGTAGCCGCGTTTTTTCAGTTCCCTGTAAATGGCGTTGCCGAATTTCTTCGGGTCGCGCGATACACCGATGACCGCAAAGCTTTTCGACTTGACGAAATCCCTTACATTCTCTTCCATGATTTTTCCTCGAATCCTGATTTAAAAAAGCTAAGCAAATCAAAACATCAATTCAAATCCCCGGCAGTGGCTCGGTTTGGATCTAACCACAAGTGCCGAATTGCGGCATCCCAAATATCCTTTTGTAATTTTAATGTACGGGAGATGCTAAGGCGCAGACAAGGAAATATATAAATCCCATGGAAAGGCTGTATGCCAGAGAAGTCAGGAAAGACGTGCTGTTGCATTTAGGCACACGTTTGAAGGGCTTTGCGTCCCGGTTGCATATCCATGGGAGAACGTTATTTCACTTTCCGTCTTTGTGCCTATGCGGTGAGACCCGCGGATTGAAGCTGAGCAGGTATCAAATCCCCCGCGAGAAAACCGGTTCCTTCGGCTCAAGCCCGAGCATTGTCCGGGAGGCGGCGCGTTCTGTTGAATACAAGTTGTTCAAGCACCCAGAACACCACCGCAATAGCAGCGTAAGCGATTCCAAGTATGCACACCCCCACCCACCCGTCGGAACTGTAGACTGCCGCCGAAGTTGCCGAGCCGATCGCGCCGCCCGTGAAATAGCTTGTCATGTAAGCGGTCGTCAGCCTGCTCCGCGCCTCAGGTCTCAAACGGTAAATCTCGCTCTGATTCGTGATGTGCGTTCCCTGCACGCCCGCATCGAGCAAGAGGATGCCGATTATTATCGGAAGGACGTGGGTCGTGCCCGGTATCATGAGAAAAAAAGAAATCAGGTTGAGACCGAGGAGCGTGATGGTCGTCCTGTTTGCGAGGCCCTTATCGGCAAGCCTACCGGCTATGTTTGCAGTGAGTGCGCCCGCGGCCCCGACAAGTCCGAACAGACCGATTACCGCATCGGAGAAATGATACGGCGAACCCGCCAGCAAGAAAGTCAGGCTGGTCCAGAGAACGCTGAAATCAGCGAAGACCAGTGCACCGTAGACCGCTCTCATCCTGAGGATTTTTTCGGTTTTGACGAGGTTGCCAACGGATGACAGGAGCTTTGGATAACTCATATCGAGGCTGTGCTTGTACTTAGGCAGGAAAATAGAGAGCACTATCGTGAGAACGAGTATCAGAAACGCCGCGAAGCCGAACACCGCCCGCCAGCCTGCCAGCTCCGAAATAAGTCCCGCGAGTGTCCTCGCGAAGAGAATGCCGAGGAGTGTTCCGCTCATTACTTTGCCGACAACCGTTCCCCGTTCATGGTCGCCGGCGAGCGTCGCGGCGAAGGGAACGAGAATCTGTACGACGACGGAAGTCACGCCGACGACGAGCGAGGCTGCGATGAAAAAATGTATCGAAGGCGATGCAGCAGCTATGACCAGCGACACGAACACAAGTATGGAAATCGAAATGATCAGTCGTTTTCGTTCGAGAAGATCCCCTAGCGGTACGATAAAAACCAGACCTATTGCGTATCCAATCTGGGTGAAGGTGACGATGAGGCCGGCGGTTGCGGTCCCTGTGTGGAAAGCGTTCGCGATGGTGTCCAGGAGCGGCTGGGACCAGTACAGGTTGGCGACGCTGACGCCGCACGCCACGGCCATTATGAAGACGATCTTCGGGCTGAGAGCTGACGTGCCGTCGGGCTTCCTTACGTAAAGTGTATGATGAGGATTATCTAAATGTGTTTCTGCATCCATAGGAAAAAATCAACTGTCGGGACGCAAAGACGCCGAGAAAATGTACCATTGCCTCTCTTTTCGTCTGAGCGGCTTTGCGGTGAGGAAACCGATGCGCGATCCTATTCTATCATCTCAATGTCGTGGGCGGGGAGGGATTCCGGTCCCCTTCCGAGATTCCGCGCCGGGCCTGGCGCGCCCAGTTTGTCGTACGCCCGGTAGGAATCGTTCAGAATCTTTGCGAGGTGCTCGACTTTCTGAGCTGATCCCTGGGCGATCTGGATGTTGCATGTGCCGCATGTGGTGACGACAGAATCGACTTTAGCTTCTTTTATCTGTTTGAAAAGGTTCTTACCTGCCTGCATCGAGAGATCGTAGAACTGTTTCTTTAGACCGAAAGTTCCGGCCATGCCGCAGCACCTGTCCTCGGAAAGCTCGACGACTTCGAGTCCGGGGACCAGCCGCATCAGCATGATGGGCTGCGTCCTGACATTCATCGGAATTGAATGGCACGGGTTATGGTACGTTACACGCTTCTTTATTTCTCCGAATTTTGTGTTGAGCTTACCTTCGTCTCCGAGGCGGGAAAGGTAATCGGCGAGATCGAACACATGTCCGGATACAAGCTTGCTGTCTTCCGTTCCCACAATGCCCGGATAATCTTCCTTCAGCGCCAGTCCGCAGCTCGGGGCAGAGGCAATTATGTCGAAGCCTTCCTTCACGTACTTTGCAAGTTCCGAGACGTTCCATCCGGCGTCGTCGGCGGCAGCATCCCGGCTCCCCGTGGTTATCTTCGCAATGCCGCAGCACCTCAGGCTGTCGAGTACGCGGACATCGATGCCGTTCCGCCGGAGAATTTCTATCGTCGACAGCCCCTCACCGGCAGGGTCGTTGAAGTTGGCGAAGCAGCCGGAGAAATAGATGACTTTCTTCTGCGGGTTTACCGTCTCCCGGTTGATTCGGGTTCGCTTGTACAGCGGCTTGTGAAAACGTGGAAGCTTCCTCCGGCTGTCGATGCCGAACAGTCTCTCCATTGGCCCTCTAAGGATGCCCAGATTCGAAGCAAGATTTGCGATGGTCGGGGTTATCGAGCCCAGCGCCGAGAGAGTCGGGAGGCGGTTTATGAATTTGTCCTGAAGTGTCGGCTCGGTTCTGTTATGATAAATTGTTTTTGCCTCCACGACGATTCCCGGAATGTCGATCTGGGTGGGACATTCGGTAAGACAGAGTTTGCAGTTGAAGCAATAGTCCAGGACTTCCTTGAATTCTTTCTTCACGAGGTAGCCGGCGTCGAGGTCGCCGCTGATTATGGATCGCAGGATGTTTCCTTTCGCACGCGGGGTTGCCCTCTCGTCCAGCGTCGCCAGGGCCGTCGGACAGTAACTCAGGCACGTCCCGCAGCCGTGACACTTTTCGATCTCGTGCGCTATAGTTTCGCGGTTGAGCGAAGTGCCTGAGTCGACGCGAGCATAGTTCTCGCCGTACCTCATGTCGTGTGTAATTGAAACGCCCTGTTCACCGACAACCTTGCCGGGGTTCAGTATCCCGCCGGCGTCGAATATTTTCTTGACGTCTTTGAACAGCGAGTAAACCTCATCTCCGTACAGCTTCGAGAGGAACGGAGTCCTCAGGAGCCCGTCTCCATGCTCGCCGCTGAGCGTACCGCCAAGCGAGATCGATAGGCTGTATATATCGTTTGCTATCGGATCGATCTTCTTCAGATGTTCTTTGTCGTTGAGATTCAGGAGAACGATCGCGTGGACGTTTCCGCTCCCTGCATGGCCGTACAGCGCATACCGGACATCGTGGCCATTGAAAATCTTTTGCGCGCCGGCAAGGTAATCTGAAAATCTATCGACCGGAACGGCCACGTCTTCCACGAATGAAGTCTTCCTGCCGGGTTTCTCGATCTTATAGAAAATCGAGGAGGCCTCTTTGCGAACCCGCCACAATTTGGCAGCCTCCTTTTCGTCACGCGGAAGGATTTGTTTGCTGGGAAGGCGAAGCCTGGAGAGATGGCCGGAAAGTTTCGAAATCTTATCCTCGGCCAGTCCGGGTTCTCCTTCTTCAAATTCGAATATCAATATTGAAACGAAGTCTTCTCCAAGGAGGGAGTCTATCTGGGGATCGAGTCCGAGGGCTGCTGCGGCGAAGCTCTTGTCGAGCATTTCAACGGCGGCCGGTTCGAACTGAAGCGATTCGTTTGCCGCGATTGCGCACGACTCGTAGGAAGGGAAATATGCGATAAGGTTTCTCTTTTCGACGGGAGTGGGGACCAATTTCAGTGTCGCCTCGGTCGTTATCCCCAGTGTGCCTTCGCTTCCGCAGAGGAGCTTTGTCAGGTCAACGCGTTCGCCTGAGATTGTTTCGAGAAGATTGTATCCGCATGAGTTCTTTGGCGACTTCGGAAATTTGTCCCTGATGATATCCCGGTGCGGCGTCAGCAGAGCGCCGATCTTTCCGGCGATTTCGCCA
>JAJYJD010000282.1 GCA_021789755.1 Bacteroidota bacterium | reverse complement strand
GGTGAGAAGGGGGGCCGTGTCCCAGATCATATGCGTCGCTCTTTTGCGGTCAAATCGATCTAGTTTCTCCGCGTGTATGATGGAGTGACAGCGCGCAAGGCACTGTGACTCATGACAAGTTTAATGCAGACCGTTCTCCTTATCTTGTGACGAGAGCGCAACGCGATTCAAAATCCCATAAAGGTTGAAAGGAGTCTTGAAATGAAGAAAGGAGTACTTTACGCTTCGATCATAGCGGTAGTCCTCGCCATGGTTGGATGTTCAAAGTACAAGGTTGCGTCCTTCGTAATGCCGAGCTGGGACACTCAATTCACAGCGCCGTTATTTAATCGTACATATACATTGGGGGAAATCCTATCCAAAGATTCGGTGATGGCGTCCAATGGGGATACGACCCTATTGCAGGCGAAACCTCCCGATTACGTTTTCACTCTTTTCCGGACACAGAATCTGAATGCCGACTCGGTTGGAGACAACCTTAAGATAACCTCTACACCGACCACGACGGCAGATCAGAGCCCGACCGATTTTCAGATCGACCCGCCGAATCCCGTCAATTATGCTCTCGTGGATCCGTCATTGCCGGTCGGTTTCACGGGCCCGGTGCCGGCGATACCTCAGAGAAACGATACCCTGGATCCGGATTTGCCGTTCAATAATTTTAAATCTGCCACCCTGACGCAAGGAACCGTCACGGTCTTGGTGCACAACGGCTATCCGACGCCGGTAACTTTCAGCCCGACAGGTCTGACAGTTACCGATATTTCCAATAATACGATATTCAACATTCCGGTCACACCCAATCCGCTAGCCGCTGGTCAAACAGTCCAACTGACTCACTCCCTCGCCGGATACACGTTTCCCAATAATCCGAGGGTTTCATTCACATATAGCGCGGCCTCGGCAGCCTCCGGAACTATGCAGTCCGATACCATCCTGGCTTTTACTATCAGTTTGTCCGGCATGCGCGCCTCGCAGGCTGTTGCCGTAGTCCCGAAGCAGGAACCCTACACCATAAACAGAAGCATAATATTCACCGACGGTAATAAAGTGAAAACCGCGGACATAAAGAGCGGTACGTTGACACTCACCGTTAGCAACGGATTCGAGGTCCCTGACACGATAGACCTGGTTCTCAAGAGCCTTGTGAGACAGAATAACCGCAGCGATACTCTAAGGACAAGTTTCGTGTTGCAGCCGCTGCAATCGAATTTCACCCTGCCGATCGACCTTTCAGGGTATGAGCTCAGTATGGCGGACCAGTACGGAAACCCGACTGATTCCCTCCTTTACCGGGCCACTGCTGCGAGCCCGGGTTCGGAAACTCTCCCGGATTCCTTCGTGACAATATCTAATACTCAGTCCATACACTCGGAGTTTATGCTGTCGGATTTGCAGCTCAGCTCGTTCACAGGAGAAGTTCACCTCAAGAACGCGATAAGCATTCCAACCGATACTCAGAATGTGAATCTCGGAGATTTCAGGACAAAGTTTTCCGGGGCCATTGAGTTTGGCCCGTCGACGCAGCTCGAGTTGGACGTCACGGGAATTGGATTCCCATGTTTAGCCCATATCACATTGACACCAGGGAGCAGTACATCCTCCTCGCCGCCGGTAGATTCGGCCGTAGTGGACGCTGTTATTCAACCGGGGATGAACAGGATTATTCTCGGCCAAAGCTTCGTGAATGCTCTTAACGCCTTTGCTCGGGCCAGGAACACGATCCCCGACCAATTTATCATAAGCGGGTATGTCCTGGTGAATCCAAGCCCGTATACTACTACAGGTACCGTGAGCGATACGGACAAAGTAGCCGGCACCGGGACGATTTCAATGCCGTTCGATCTTGGAATCATAAATGCAACCTACGTGGATACGACAAATAGTGCCGTCATTAACGACTCGAGCACGTCGGCAAAGATGGACAATGTCGACAGCGGCCGTGTGGTCTTCGAGATATGGAACGGACTGCCTCTCGATATTACCATGATGGGGCAGCTGATAGATACCACGACGCATGCGGTCATCATGAATTTCCCGGGCGACAGCATCAGAATCGCGGCTGCAGACATAAATACAGATGGGAGCGTGAGAGATTCCGTCTTCAGCAAGAATTCGATCTCGTTGACGAGTGAGCAGGCGAAGGACCTCGGCCGTTCATACATGAGATTCTTCTTCAGGCTCGCGACGCCCTCCGGCGCTGCGACGGTCCCGTTCAAGAAGGATAATGACATTTCCCTGAGGGTGTACGGCAACTTCGCCTTCAAGGTAGACAAAAATGTGGTCGGGAAGTGAGGAGGACGTCATGAAAAAGAATTTAGCTGTCGCGTTCCTCTTCCTTGCATCGGTTCTTAGCGCCCGCGCACAACAGATCGCGAGTGCAAGGCTCATTTCTCTCGGTGGTGTATCCACCGCGGTTTCTACAGATGTCGATGCGATCGGCACGAATCCCGCAAACCTCGTCGGCCTGTCGCGCGGACACGTGGTCGTCGAAATCGCACCTCTGAGCATCAAGGCCGGCTCGGATTTCCTCAATCTCGATCTTTACAACAACTATTTTACCGGCACGGGGCAGGTTGACAGCGCCGGCAACAAGGTAGGCAAGTTCCTCACCGAGTCGGACAAACAGGCTATCTACTCGGCCTTTCCGAACGGTGTCGGGACCGTATTGACCGATTTAAATATCCGGGACCTGGGCGTGGCTGTCCGGGGCAATAATTGGGGCGTAGGAGTCTCCGTGGATGAGCATGTTGGTGCTCGGGCAACGACTCGAAACTCGTTCCTTGTACTTGCATTGAATGGGAACCCGGGCGGCAGCAGTTTCGACTGGAACGACATCGGCTCCACGGCATGGTGGTATAGAACGTACAATGTGGATTACGCCATGAAGCTTCCGGATTTGCTCTTCGTTCCGAAAGATATAGCGAAGGATTTCGAGGCCGGGATTGGTGTTAAGTATGTCACCGGTATCAGCTATGTCTCAGGACATACGGCAAACAGCTCACTCTCCGTCGATTCATCGAACTACTCTTTCAACGTCGGACTTGGATTTGACGCGCAGCGAGCAGGAATTCTGAGCAACCTCATCTCGCGGGGAGTCAAAAGCGGAGTAGGCGACACGACGAAGAATTTTAACCCGTTCGACCCGGCAGGGACCGGATTCGGATTCGATCTCGGCGGAACAGCGAAAGTGATCGACTTCATTAAGGTCGGTTACAGCGTGACCGACATTGGCTGGATAACATGGACAAAGAACGCGATACGGACGAGCGGCGACACTTCATTTACCTTTGCCGGCTTTTCACCCGCTCAAACAGGTGTCCCGAACGCTACGAGCAACCTTGACAGCCTCAACAACACGTTCAAGGATTTCTTCAAGAACAGGGATTCAGTTTCATCCGGCTTCACGACGCCTCTACCGACCCGTCTGAATATCGGCGCGTCAGTGGAGCTTGACGAGCTTTTTCCCGCCATTCCCGGTCAACTCATGGTTGCTATCGACTACCATCAGGGGCTGAACAAGTCACTGGGCAATTCCACCACGCCGGAGTTTGTAATCGGCACTGAGTGGAAACCTATCAGTGTCCTGCCCATCAGGACAGGCATCGGTTTCGGCGGGGCTTACGGGTTCAGGTGGGCTCTCGGTTTCGGCATTGATCTTCCGTTTTGGGACATAGACCTCGGCGTCGGAACCTTCAATGCAGTTGTCGACCCAACCGGCGCGAAAAACATTTCGGTGGTGCTCAGCATACTGAAATTCAGGTTCTGAGCTAAGACAAAATTGCAGCCCTTGAGAACGCATCCCGACAGAGTCGGGATGCGTTTTTTGTTTATTTTTACTTGATTACACCTTCGGCGCTGACTATAATACTGGCAGCGAAGCGTCTGTTCATTAATGATAATTGCTGCCGACATACTTGATTTTCTTTTTGTTATCCTCCCTATAGCTTCCTTGACGCATCTCGCGTTCAGGATAGGTCTTTCTTACGGCAGGTCGAGGGGCGGCACGTCGTTGTTCGCCGGTGCTTCAATACTTACCTTCTCATCACTTTTCAAAATTTATTTCGACGTAGTCTTCGGCAATGCCGATCCCTTCTGGCTTTTCCTGTTGACTTTCGCCTCAGCCCTCGGCTTGGTCCTGGCACTGATCGGAACAAGCAGGGTCCATGCGTTTCTTGTATCGAACAGTCCCGGTGTCAGCCGGAAAGCGACGAAGGTCGCGAGGGTGAGCGAGTTCGTCGTCGTGATTTTTCTCGTCGTGTTCATATCCTATTTCCTCGAATTCAATCGCCCGATCTACTGGCGACTCGGCTCGATTTTCTACGTCGTAAGGCAGGCGGCGCTATTTGCAATAGTTGTCTACGTCGGAGAGATTTTCTACCTCCTCGCGAAGAACCAGAATGCCTCGAGATCGAAGCTCGTCAGAGTACTGGCCGTCTATTATCTTGCTGAGCCGGCCGTGTGGCTTACAGCAGCAGGTTTAAGCGGCGGGATCACCCTTTATCCGACGACGAGAATTCTTTTGAATGTATTTGGACTCACCGTCTCGGTATTTGTGAGCCTCTTAATAATTCAGTTTATTCGGCTTTACTTGCCGGCCGTCCTGCGCCAGGTTAAAACCAGCTACGTGGACACGCTGAGAGTCAGAGTCCTGCGCGACTTGTATCTGATAGGCGGGGGCCTGACAATATTCAT
>JAJYJD010000281.1 GCA_021789755.1 Bacteroidota bacterium | reverse complement strand
GACGCCCGGCACGTCCAATATGGTCCATCCCATATCGTTCCCCTTGTGGATCTCCGCCATAGTACCCAGCGGATTAAGCACGCCCCAGATATGCACGTAGTTGCTCGCATAAATAAACCTACTGTTAACCTTGCTCGGCGCAATCCATTTGAAGGAGAGTATCTGCCAGCCTCTTGCCGGAATGATACCCGGAGTTGAGAAGACGGTGTCGCCGTCCACACTCCTGATGATTGTTCCGCCGTTGTCCGGGTTGCCAACATAGAAACTCGCTTCCACCGAGGTGTCAGTGGGCATAAGACTGTAGTTATGAATCCGAACAGTTGTAGTCACCGTGTCGCCCGGCGCGGGATTCTCAGGGCTACAATAGATTTCTTTTGTTTGATAAATTTTCTCCGGACTCTCCACCGTAAACCCCTCCTCAGGCCAGTAGAGGTACGGAAGAGCAAACGCCGGATCGGGTGCTTTCCCGTAGAACTCCTGCCACCACGTCGGAGTGCCTCCCGGACTGGATTCCTGCGGCTCGACAGCGTAGTCGACGACCAGGGCGCCGTTCTTAGCCCAATACGCGTACGGTATCACCGTGTATTCATCCTCACCGATGGCGGTGTTGAGAGACCCGAAGTTGACGGTAAGGTTCAATGCATCCGTGACTGTTGAAGTGTGAGATACGAGTTGTGAATTGCTGTAATTTCCGCTCACGCTTGCCTTGACGGAAGCACCGAAACCGCCGAACTCACCACCGACCTCCAGGCTCGCGGCGACGTTAAGGCCGAACGTCTTCGTAGTGTCCACTTCATTGCTCGTGAAATCCTGTGTCGACAGGCTCCAGGTGTAGCCGCCGGTGCCCAGCTGAAATCCGGTCGACAGAGATCCCTTGACCAGTTGAAGCAGGTAAGGATTGTTCTGGAGCGAATCAGAATAAGTACGATAGGAAAGGATATTGCCGACGACGTGGTCGGGGACAAATGAATAAGCGGTCCAGCTGTCTGTATCGAACCACTCACCAAGCGGCGGATCGGGAACGGTAACGAGCACATGTCCTTTTACCTGGCCGCTGTCCAAAACAGGGTATTCCCAAATGTCATATCCGCTTACGAGCGCGTAGATTTTGTCATCTTCCTCGGCGTTGACGTTGATCGTGACGGACGTCTGGTACGAAGAATTCTGCACCTTGCTGAAGTCCCGTCCGTATTGCGAGTCGAGACTCGCGCTGACCTTCACTGCCTCGTAACTGAAGTCGCCGGAGAGTGAAGCATCCACGCCCCACGACGAATTCAGGGTAGTCTGCATATCGTTAGTGGTCGTCGTCGAATGGTTGTATGTGGCGACGAAATTGCCGCTATTGCTTCCGTTATTGAAAACGTCGCAGATGTCGTATGAAGTGTCGTTGAATACGTCGAAGTGAACGGGCGGCGCATTCAATATTACCAGCGGCTGAACAACGCTGTCCACATGAAAATAAGTCGGCGCGCCAAGCGTGAGATCGCTTCCGTCGAAATCTCCAAGCGCAAGGGAATAATGACGACGGAATCCGGGATTGCTGCTGGTTGTCTCGGACATCAATCCGGTCGCGGTGGCTTCCTGCGAGAGAGCGAAGGAAGAGCTGTCAGTCGCTGCAAGTACTGTGACGTCGAGCGATTGGGTTGCGGTGAATCCCGCACTGTAAACGTCCCGCATCACAACTATCTCGTCCTTCCGGCTCTGATCAAGATCGGCTACCTTCAGGAAAGTATTGGAGTACTTGAAGTCGGCAGTATCAAGATCATTACCCCCCAGAACCGGTGTTGTAGACCAGATGGTATTGTACTGCAATACAGGAACCAGAGCTTGTCCGCTCGCAGATGTTGTGAAGATTGCGAGGTTGTTCCATTCGCCCAAAATGATCTGGTCAGTTCCCGTTCCGTGCAGGTCCCCGCAGGCCAGGCTAAGTTGGGGCGAACGCTGGACTCCAATATTGTCGGGATAATTCGTGTTGAATGACGGGAGGCTCTGGTAAGTGGGCATGTATATATTGTTGAGGCTTGAATCGGTTGTCACGATATAGACGTCGGCAAAGTAGTAATTCGTAAATGGCCCTGATCCCCCGTTGCCGAGCGCGATGACCGCCTCGTCGCGCCCGTTCCCAGTAAGATTGCCGGTTGCCATAACTAGTTGCGCCGGTGGAATATAAGTGCCTGAATAGACGTTGGAATAATATTGGAAGTCAGCCACTCCCTTGGGAGTGATTGTATAGCTGCTATCCACGTCGTAGAATTTTGCATACATGGTCGTGGTGTCTGACGCACTTGCAGGGGGCTTGAATCCAGAGAGCGCGATTTCGTCACGCCCGTTCCCGGCAAAGTCGCCCGTTCCCAGCGCAATCATGGACATGTATGCAGGCGACGTACTCACAGGCATGTCTGAAATTGATCCGAGCAACGCAAGGTGCGATGATGCCGACGCGCTCCAGCCGTATATGGCGATGTGGATTTTATTATCGGTCGTGTCATGCCAGGCGACGACAAGTTCTTTCTGACCGTTGCCCTGCAAGTCGCCAAGGCGCGCACATATCTTCCCGTCATAGGCGGACGAAGCTGAGGGGACATAACCGACAAGCACGCCGGTGACCGGGCCGTTCTGAAATGTCAGATTACTCGCATCGACCTGCTGGGCCGAAGCGAAGACAGCGTTGTTGGAAGTCTCCCAGACTGATACCACATCCGCGTAGCCGTCGCCGCTCATGTCCCCTGCAAGAACGACCGGGTTTTCGTTTCCGGAAATGGCTGGATACTCCGCGTTGTTGGCGGCGTTCACCACGGTGTCACCGGAAAGCGTGCCGTCACTGTAAAGTCTATTACTTACGGGTAGACTGGAATTGTTCAGGTAATTCATAAGCTGGTAATGGTATGCGGCGTAGCTTCCGTTTGTTCCCTGAGGCGGTTCGCTCCAAAAGAGGAGGAGTTGGTCGGCCGCGGCAATGGTGTGCGTTCCGGCGAGCGGCCCGCCAGAATTACTCGCGGACAAGATTCTGTTGAGATGAGCCGGCGTCGGCTCGGTTGCCGTGCGCATAGTCCGCCTTTGTTGCGCCCTGCACATCCCTGCCACCGTGAAGAGAAGTGCGAACGTCAGGTACACTTTTCGTGCATGTATTGAATTGGTACTTCTCATTGTAATGTCTGTCCTCTCTGCAAATTGATCCGTTGAATTGTCGACCTCATCCTCCGCCGCGGTCAAATCCTTTAGTGCTCCATTTATGGTTCTGGGTGACGTCTTTAATCCGGTTTCCGCCAGATGACTGGTGTAAGCGCCATCGATCTTCTGAAGACCTTGCCCCTCCTGTGATGGCGTTCTCTTCTTCGATCGGGGCATTGTAAAAGGTAAAACGGTCGTGACGGTCACCCGGTTCCCGGATAGCGCAGGCGATCGCACAAAGTGCGGCACACGAAAACTGATAGTCAACGACCCTGGGGCTCACAGAGTGTCGCTCTTGTGACGCCAATTCTACCCAAGTGAAAAATAGGCAGGACAATCCTGCGGATTTCATCTCGGAGGACAGGATGGTTCAGTTCAGAATTGGGATTTAGATGAACGCATGGAAAAGATCGTACCGAGTCTTCATGTTGACCGGCTCCTCGGGCAAAACTCGAACTAATTTGAGAGCGTATGGTATCGACGCTGATGTTTTGCCTCCTCCAATCCCCGGCGAGTCATGGCCCGCTCTATCAACTCCGCATCCCGAACGGAAAAAGGAATCCTAACCCGAAGATTCCGTGGACCCTTTTTGGGCAACTTCTGGTCGAAAACGATACAAGATATAGCATCAACGCATACTTAAACCTGCGTTTATAGAAGATTTGAGCGGATTCGTGCACAAATATTCGTCCTACGGATCTGAGGGTTGGGGGTTCGAATCCCTCCAGGCGCACAAAATTCGAATCCTTCCGAACGCCCCCCGACTTAAACCCGACTTACTCTAATCGATACACCGGCGAACGACCTTAGCACGAAGGTGATTCATGATTTGATTAAGTCCACTTGCATCGATTACCGCGGCTGGCCCATCCGGCTCCTCTCGTCCCGTAGTTCCAGGCTCCGCTTCCACACGCTCCGAACCCGGGCAAGAGCAGTTTCGTAGTTAACTTTTGTAATACTCTCGAACATATCTCCATATGGTCTTCCCCTGGAACAATAAAGAATTCTGGATTCTGTAGTCGATCCAAGCAATGCGTGCAAATGACAGGTCGGTCACATTCCGGCATGATGGCCGAAGATGCCCGGAATGAAAGCTGATTGAACTGAGCCCTCACCTTTCGATTAAGCGCCTCCGGCTCTGAAGTCTGACACTCGTACCTATCATCGTGCTTTCCTCTTTCCCATTTGCTTCATGGCTGTGTTAACCATACGACCGAAATCTTTGTCCTTCTTCCTTTTCTCGGCATAAGACATGTCATTGAATTCGGATTCTCTTACCAACTTAATATAACCGCGATATCGTTCTTCATTTAATTCTCCCCTTTCGACTGCTCCTAAAACCGCACACCCAAGCTCCGACGTATGTTTGCAATCTCTGAAACGGCAGCGCTCTGAGAGTATGTGGATATCTGAGAAGCTATCGTCCACGCTGGAGCCAATCCCCATCAACCCAAGTTCCCTCATGCCTGGAGTGTCAATCAACAGTGCTCCATTGCCAATGATACTCAATTGCCGCCGCGCCGTTGTGTGCCTTCCTCTAGCGTCTTTCTCGCGAACCGCATTTG
>JAJYJD010000280.1 GCA_021789755.1 Bacteroidota bacterium | reverse complement strand
TCTCGAAGATCTGAGCCAGAGATGCCGGTGGTCCATGAGGAACTCCGTACCATGATCCTTCGGAGTTATCGGGTAGTCTTTCGCGATATGGATAACCTTCAAATCCTCGACCTGCAGCTCGTATCCTCCCGGTGCGCGGTCATCCTTATGGACTTTTCCGGTTACGGTCAGCGAGCTCTCCTGGGTCATCGTGTCGAAGGTGCCGAACACTTCAGGACTAACCTGGCTCTTTACGACTACGCACTGCGAGACTCCTGAGCCGTCGCGTACGAGTATGAAATGTATTTTGCCGCTCGATCTCTTGTTGTAAACCCAGCCGCGGATCGTCACGGTCCTGTCATTGAAGTTCGATAGATTATCGATAGTGGTCACAGGATTACTGTTTACCGGATCTTCTGACATCTGATTCTCCATCATTCATATTAGGGTTAGTATTTCAATATAATCTCCGTCGCCAATGGTTTCAATTATTGCCCGGGCGAGCCCGCAGCGCGCATCGACGAGCCGTAATTCATATTCCATTTTTTGCCGGGGCCATCTTGATTAAATTAAGAATCAAAAAGGATTATACAAGATGAAGGCTCTCGTCACCGGTTCGACAGGATTCATCGGCAGCCACCTTGTCGAGAAACTGGTAGCGCGCGACTACAAGGTATCCTGTCTCATAAGGAAGTCCACAAAGATAGAATACATCGAAGGCCTGCCGGTTGAATTCGTGAATGCGGATTACGGTGACGTCGATACTCTCCGCCGCGCGGTAGAAGGAGCCGACTACGTCTTCCACATCGGAGGAGTTACGAAGGCAAAAGACAAGCGGCTGTATTTCCTCGGAAATCATGAAACCACGAAAAACCTGCTGGCAGCCGTCAGGAAGTACAACCCGGGCATTACGCGCTTTGTACTTGCGAGCAGTCTCACCGCGGTCGGTCCGGGAACCGGCAGCGACCCTGTCGACGAGACGACTCCGTATCACCCGATAACGACCTACGGCAGGAGCAAGATGGAGGCTGAGAAAGAATGCCTCGCGAACAGCCCGGCCGTGCCGCTGACGATAATCAGGCCCCCCGCAGTATACGGTCCCCGCGACAAAGACGTATTCGAGTTCTTCAATTCCGTAAACAAACATTTCGTACCGCTATCCGGTTTCGGCAGAAAGAGACTGAGCTTCGTGCATGCATATGACCTTGTCGACGGCATCATTGCCGCCGCCGAGCATCCGAAGGCAGCCGGACAGGTTTACTTCATCTCAAACGATGAGAGCTACGACTGGGAGATGCTTGGCGACATCGCGAAGAAAATCCTGAACACGTGGGTCATCAAAGCCAGGATACCGCATTGGCTCCTCTACACGATCGCAGGGATCAGCGAGTCCGCGGCCAGGCTGCAGGGCAAAGCAGCACTCGTGAACATCGAAAAAGCCCGCGACGGCGTCCAGTCAAACTGGCTCTGCAGCCCGAAGAAAGCGCTCAACGAGCTGGGATTCAGAAGTAAGCTCTCCCTCGAGGAAGGGACGGCAATCACCATCGAGTGGTACAAGAAGAACGGATGGATGAAATAAAGCAGAGGCAAAAAGTC
Source organism: Bacteroidota bacterium (assembly GCA_021789755.1). GTDB lineage: Bacteria > Bacteroidota > Ignavibacteria > Kryptoniales > JAKASW01 > JAKASW01. The sequence continues at coordinate 3,164 of JAJYJD010000280.1, read as the reverse complement.
GGAAGCAATAAGCCAGATTATCCTGATCGCCTTTCTGTCTTGTATCTTACCTCCGACTTCTTACATCTGGCTTTTACAACGGAATATTCCCGTGTTTCTTCTTCGGGTTCGTGACGACCTTCGTTTCAAGCATCTCAAAAGCGCGGATGAGGTTTGAGCGGGTCTTAGCCGGTTCAATCACCTCGTCGATGTATCCGCGTTCAGCGGCAATGTACGGGTTGGCAAACTTGGCGGTGTAATCTGCAATCAATTTAGCTTCTGTCTCTTCCGGGCTCTTCGCGCTCTCGATATCTTTCTTGAATATGATCTCCACAGCCCCCTTCGGACCCATAACTGCAATTTCAGCCGACGGCCAGGCATAATTCATGTCGCCGCGGATGTGTTTGGAGTTCATCACGTCGTAGGCCCCGCCGTATGCCTTCCGGGTGATGACTGTGATCTTCGGGACTGTCGCCTCGCTGAAAGCAAATAGAAGTTTTGCGCCGTTCTTGATTATTCCTCTCCATTCCTGGTCGGTACCCGGCATGAATCCCGGTACGTCTTCGAAAACGAGGAGTGGAATATTGAATGCGTCACAGAAACGGACAAACCTGGCCGCCTTCACGGAAGCATCGTTGTCGAGGACGCCCGCGAGTACCTCGGGTTGGTTGGCGATAATCCCGACCGATCTGCCATCGAGCCGTCCGAATCCGACGATTATATTCTGGGCAAAGAGTTGATGAACTTCCGTGAACGCGCCGTCATCAACTATGAGCTTGATGACATCCTTCATATCGTAAGGTTTGTTCGGATTTTCCGGGACCAGATTGTTCAGGGCTTCATCTTCCCGGTCTGGACGGTCCTTTGTCCTGGTCCTCGGCGGGTCTTCGCGGTAGTTTTGAGGAATAAAGGAGAGAAGGTTTCTGAGTCCGATAAGGCATTCGGCCTCTCCGTCGAACGCGAAGTGGGCTACTCCGCTTTTGGTCGCGTGTGTGATTGCGCCTCCAAGTTCTTCGAACGAGACATCTTCATGGGTAACAGTCTTGACGACGTTCGGGCCAGTGACGAACATATAGCTGGTGTTCTTAACCATGAATATGAAATCGGTGATGGCAGGGGAGTAGACTGCGCCGCCGGCAGACGGCCCCAGCACCGCAGACAACTGCGGGACAACGCCGCTCGCCAGCGTGTTCCTCAAAAAGATGTCAGCATATCCGCCGAGCGACACGACACCTTCCTGTATCCTTGCCCCGCCGGAGTCGTTAAGCCCGATAATCGGCGCCCCGACTCTCATTGCCATATCCATTATTTTGCATATTTTCTCGGCGTGTGCCTCTGAAAGAGAGCCTCCGAAGACAGTGAAGTCCTGGCTGTACACGAAGACAAGCCGGCCGTCGATTTTGCCGTAGCCCGTTACGACCCCATCGCCGGGATACCGTTGCTTCTCAAGCCCGAAATCGTTCGACCGGTGTTTGACGAACATATCGAGCTCGACGAATGAACCTTCATCGAGAAGGATTTCCAGCCGCTCCCTTGCAGTCAGCTTTCCTTTCTTGTGCTGCTCATCGACACGCTTCTTTCCACCGCCGGCTTTAGCATCTTCCTTAAGTCCCGTCAGTTGGTCCAGCTTGCTATGCATGTCTCCGCCATCCTTTGAGATTGCTTCGTTATTTGAAACAGCTGAGAGAGCTCAGCGCCGCGCGATCCGCAAGCATCCTTCCCCTGAGGAGGAGGGAACAAAATCGAGACTCAATGTCCTCTCAATTTTCCGCAAACTCAGGATCGATCGGTCCCATCTGCAAATCATCACTTACTGAAACGGCACCGTCGCCGCGAAATTGTAATAGATAGTGAAGAGGAAAGAAAACACGCCTCTGTCCAGGCCGGGCTGGTACTCGTAGTTATGATTCTGAGAATAACTCAACATGGCCTGGGCATAGAGATTGTTCTGAGGCTGATAAAGAACCGAAGCACTTAGCAGATTCGTCGACTGAACGAGACCGTACGGGAACGGCTCGTTGTACCCGGTTGCCACAGTAATATTTGGATCGGTCAGCCACGGCATTGTGTAAGGTCCGTATAGATTCTGGCTCCCGTGCTCCAGGTGCAAAGCCTCTATCCCGACTTTCCATTCGTACGTGAGCCAGTGCGACAGGCGCAGGTCGATGTTCCAGAAGTCGTCGCCGTAGGGACTCGCCACGGGATAATTCCGGAGCAGAAGCTTCTCGAAGCTCGTCCAGTTGTACTCGTTGTACACACGGTTTCTTACCATCGTGAACTGCAGGTTCGCGTCCGTGCCGTTTACCCCGAAGCCTGAAAGTATGTCGGCCGCGTGGAACCCGAGGTCGAATGCATACAGGTTTGGTTTCAGATCGCCCTTGGTCTTGTGATCGACCTGCCAATCGTCTATCATCAGGTCGCCATAGAAGTTGAAATTCTTCGGCCAGAACACGCTGATGTCGGCTCCGAGGAACGCATTAACATCTTTGTGGCTGTTGACTTCCGCCTCGTATGTCAACCGCAGGGGATTAATCAATTCGAGGTCTATCGGGGCATCGGGCCCGCCGAACGTACCGGCCTGGTATGCTCCGATGAAAACTCTGTCGGCGATGTTGAACTCGAACCTGGAGCCGGTGAAATATCTGTTTGCCAGCGGATCCGGTTGACCGGCTGTCGGTGCGGCACCGTATTGCCCGTAGTTCGTCGTGTCGGGAGTGAACTCAGGCATCTGATTAAGTTGTGCCACGAACCAATTGAACTTCACCACTTTCGTCTTCACGAAAAGTGAAGCCATGTCAAAAGCTCCCGGCGTGGTCGAGACAAGGAGTGTGCCGTCATTACCGTACCCCCATGACAGGAAATCGCGACCGAAGGTGAAATCGAAGTGCGGATCGGAATAGCGGACGTACGCCTGCTGGTGCAGCGCGTCGAGCCCGAATTTCGTCGAGCCGGTGTAAAGCGTATCATCCTTCAATGTCTGGTCGATGGTCCCGTCGGTGTAAAGTGAAAGGTGGTTGCCGATGTCGAAGCCGAACCCGCTCCGCAACAGGGGCCTCAGCGCCGGCCTCTCCGCATATTTGAATGTCTGGTAATTCCCCTTCCCGATGTTTACGAAAGCCTCTTCTGAAAATCTCGCTCCCACAAAAGAGGTGTCGGGATTTTCTTCCTTCGCACCGACTATCTTC